>CAKZOQ010000137.1 GCA_937136445.1 uncultured Gemmatimonadota bacterium | reverse complement strand
GCGCAGGTCGGAGATGATGTCGTAGAGCGTCGTGTCGGTGGGAATCTGCGTCATGTCCTGCCGGTACCACGCCAGGTCGATGCTGGCGCCCACCCGGAGCTCTCCACCGTCCACGGACCGCTCCCCGGCCACTGCACGGAGGAGGGTGGACTTCCCGGAGCCGTTGGGCCCCACCAGCCCCACCACGTCGCCTCGGTGGAGGATGGCGCTGAAGTCGTCCAGGAGGGTGCGGCCTCCGTCACCACCCTCGCCGTTGGCGCGTTCCCCACCCGGGATCTCGAGGCGCACGTCGTCGGCCACCAGCACCTGTTCCCCTCCTCGACGCCCCGGGTCCAGCCGCACGGACATCACGCCCTCGGCGGAGGGGGGTGGGCTCAGCCGGGGGAGGCGGGCCAACTGCTTGCGCCGAGATTTGGCCTGGTTCGTGTTCTGCCCGGCGATGTTCTTCCGGATGAAGGCCTCCTCCCGGTCGATGGTCTTCTGCTGCTGTTCATGGGCGCGGCGCCGGGTCGTTCTGCGCTCCTCCCGCTGCCGGACGAAGTGGGCATAGCTCCCGTCGTAGGCGTGGGCCGTGCCGGCCTCGAAGTGGAGGACGTGATCCACCACGTCGTCCAGGAAGGCCCGATCGTGGCTGATGAGGAGGACCGTGGCGTCCAGCTCCTTCAGGTAGTCCTCCAGCCAGGCGGTGGTGGCCAGATCCAGGTGGTTCGTGGGCTCGTCCAGGAGGTAGATGTCCGCCGGGGCCACGAGCTGCCGGGCCAGCCCCCCCCGACCCGCCTCGCCCCCCGACAAGGTCGACACCGGGGTGGTGCGGGCGACGTCGGCGTCGAATCCAAGCCCGGAGAGGACCCGGTCCACCCGGGCCTCCATCGAATAGCCACCCTCCCGCTGGAAGCGCTCGAGGTCCCGGTCGTAGCGTTCCATGGCCTCCGGGGAGGCGTCCCCCCGGGCCATGGCGTCGGCCTGCTCCGCCAGCGACTGCTCCAGGCGGGCCAGCGCCTGGAAGGGCTGGGCGGCGGCGTCCCATACGGTGGCACCTTCGGGGAAGGCCCGGTGCTGGTCCAGGTGGGTGAAGCGCGGGGCTCCGGTGCGGGTCACCGTCCCCCGGGTCGGTTCCAACTCCCCGGTCAGGACCCGGAAGAGGGTGGTCTTGCCCGACCCGTTCCGACCCACGATCCCCCAGCGGTCCCCTCGGGAGACGGTGAATCCGACTCCCTGGAAGACCGTCGTCGCGCCGAACTCCACCGCCACGTCCGCCGCCGTCACGACGCTCACGCCGGCGCCAGGCCTCGCTGCTTCAGCTCCTCGTCGAAGGCCACCAACTCGTAGTCGGCCTCGTAGCCCACCCGGTCGGTGGAGGGCAGGTATTCCAGGAGCTCGTCTCCCCCGGACGCCAGCTCCCGCTCCCACGCCTCGACGGCGTCGTCGCCGGTGTGGAAGACCACCGGACCCGGCTTCCGCTCCTCCAGGGCGAGGCGGCGGCGAAAGGCCTCGGAGGCGGCGAAGGACCGGCGGATGGCCGGAAAGCGGTAGTGGAGGGTGCCGTCGTCCTCGGCGGTGGGGTCGGCGTCGAACTCCGCGGCCAGCTCCTCGAGCACCGCCTGGACGTCAGCTCGTTCCACCTGTTGATCCGAGAGGCGGCCCGCCGCGTGTTCATGGGCTTCGGCGACGCTCACCGGAGCCTCTTCCAACGACCGACGGTAGACGAGGCCCATGACCACCTTCCGGAGGTTGCGGGTCTCCCGGCGTCGGTTCTCCCGACGTACCGACAGCATGCGCAGGCCGGGGACGGCGAAGAAGAGGGCGCTGAAGACCACCGGGACGAGGACCAGGCCGATCCAGGCCAGGGGTCCACCGAGTCCCAACTGCGGGAAGATGAACCAGGGAGCCGACGCCGCCGCGGCGAGGTTGAAGGCGTTGATCCCCACCACGGCCGCGTTGGCCCCGGTGCTGTTCCCGGTGAGCTCCTCCGGATACTCCAGCCGCATCCAGGCGGGATTCGGTTCGCGCGGCTGCACCGTACCGTGGGCGCTCACCATGAGCTCCGGGAAGGCGTAGGCAACCTCCCCCTCCGGCGAGACGATGGGCTCACCCTCGTAGCTCCCCATGAGCCGGGCCATCTCCTCTTCCGCCTCGGGACGGGGGAGGCCCGTGTGCTCCTGGAGCTCGGTGGAGGTGAGAACGCCGTTCCGGGCGCGGATGAGTCGGAGGGTGCTCCGATCGAGTTGGCGCTGCGTGGGCTGGGGCTCATCGGGTCCGAAGACGAAGGCGAACACCTTCTTGTAGAAGGGGACCTTGTCCTCCTTGTCCAGCGTCCGCTCCCAGCGGCGACCGTAATAAGGGCGCCCCAGTCGCCAGCGCGGACCCCAGATCCAATACCAGAACCAGAAGTTGGGCATGGGAAAACCGCCCTGTCGACGGCCTCGACCCCCGCCGAACCCACCATCCCGGTCGCCGCCGCCCCGCTGGCTCGCCACCAGGGCCGCGATGACCAGCACGACGAAGACGACGAAGTAGACCACCAGCATGGCGACGATCCACGCTTTGAACCCCTTCTCCAGGGCGGAGAGGGCGCTGCGCTTGAGCTTCGCGGCCCGGGGCTCCGAACCCCGTCGGATGAAACGGGCGTCGAACTCGTAGAGCAGATCCCCCGAGGTCGATACCGCCAGATGCCCCCGGTGGGATTCCAGGAGGGCCCGCAGAGACGTGCGTGCGTCCTCGGCGGCGAGGCCGGTAGCGGCGACGACATCGCCGACGGTGGCCGATCCGTCCAGGGAGCGGAGGGCCCGAAGGGTGTCCGCCTGGTGTTCGGCGACGGTGAGCTGGCTCACGGGTCCAGGACCGGTGGAGGAGAGAAGGGGAGTCGGACGCGCTCGGCGTCGGATACCAGCGCGTCTGGTACTACGAGGCGGGCCCCGGGATCCGTTTCTCTCACCCGCCGGGGGAGCCTACTCCTCCTCGGAGTCCTCGTCCTCCAACGTGCCGGCGAAGCTCTGGGCGGCGCGCTCCACCGCCTCCTCCAGCTCGGACCGCGCGTTCTCCAGACCTTGGCGGGCCTCGTCCCAGGCATTGCCGCTCGCCTTCCGGGCCCGACGAAGCTGGCTCTCCAGTTGGGTGCGTTTCTGGTTCACCGCCTTCTTGGCCTCGTCCAGCTTGGCACGGGCGGCGATCTCGCCCTTGCGCATCTGCTCCAGCTCCAGATCCTGGAATCGCTTGCGGAGGGCTTCGAGGTGCTCTTCGACGGTCTGGGTCAGCTCGGCCTGCTCGGTGGTGGTGGCCATCTATGGGATCGTGGATCGTGAGGCATAAGTCATTGTTGGGCATGAGCATACGCTGATCCCTGCGGAAGGGTCCGCGAACCTGCTCCCGGGCTCGTGATCGCGCGCACATGCACCACGCCCCCGGGACCATGAGAGGGCACCGGGGGCGTGAAGACTCCTGCGAGGCAGCCGAGGTCCCTGGGGACCGTGCTACTCGGTCATGCCGCTCCTACTTCACACCCACCACGAGGATGTCGAAGGTGAGATCCTTCCCGGCGAGGGGATGGTTTGCGTCCACCTTGAGCTGCTCGTCGTTCACGTCCACCACGGTGACCTGGAAGCTCTGGCCGTCCGGCGTCTGCATCTGGAGCTGCTGGCCGGTCTCCGGATCGAGCTCGTCCGGGAGCTGCTCGAGGGGCACGTCCAGCACCAGCTCCTGCTTCCGCGGCCCGTAGGCGTCGATGGAGGGAATGGTGACGGTCTTCTCGTCCCCTGCCTCCATCCCGGCAACGGCGTCGTCGAAGCCGGGGATGACCTGACCGGAGCCGACCTCGAACTCGAGGGGGTCCCGGTCGCGAGAGGAGTCGAACACGGTGCCGTCGTCGAGACGACCCGTGTAGTGGATGCTGACCTTGCTGCCTGAAGCGACTGCGGACATAAAGACTTCCATTGCCTTCGAGAAGGGTGCCACGAGCATCATTCAACCCTGCAGGGGCGGAGATGTTCGGCGCCTCCGGGGCGAGCCCCGAGAGCGCGGCGGGTCGCGGGCGACCCACCCGGAGCGTTCCACTCCGATGTTTAGGATCGCCTGTACTGTAACGACCTTGCGATCCCACCGTAACGGCAATCATCCTAGGGTCTTGAGGAGTCGGGTGCCGGAGGCGCTTCGGCGTGGACGGCGGCGCAGGAGGTACGACCATGAGAACCATGCGATGGACGCAGGCCCTTGGGGCCCTTTCCCTGGCGGCGGCTCTGTCCGGCTGCGCCACGGCATCCAGCCCCTGGGCGGGTCATGCCGAGCGGGCGGACAGCAAAGCCGCACGGCTGGATCCATCCGCCATCTGTCCCGTGGAGCTCCACAACGGAACCCCCTCCATGCTGGACGCCCGCTACGAGGTGGTGGGGATGTCCTTCGATCTCGGGCCCCTCCCGGCGGGGCAGGCAGCCCAGTTCCACGTCCAGTGCCGGGCCGAGCAGGTCCGTGCCATGGGCGTGGCCCGAGCGGAGGCATTCGAAGCCGA
>CAKZOQ010000136.1 GCA_937136445.1 uncultured Gemmatimonadota bacterium | reverse complement strand
GTGAAGGAGGCTGCGCGCTTCAAGGACGTGGTGATGCTCATCGTGGGGATGAACCTGCTCTTCAGCGTGGACTCCATCCTCACCGTCGTGGGGATGACCAGCGTCTTTCCCATCATGGTGGGGTCTGTGGTCATCTCGGTGGCGCTCATGCTCATCTTCGCCGACCCCCTGTCCACCTTCCTCTCCAAGAATCCGGAATTCGAGATCCTGGGTCTCTTCGTCCTCCTCCTCATCGGTTTCGTGCTGGTCCTCGAGGGAGGGCACACGGCCCATCTGGAGGTGAACGGGACGGCCTTCCCCTACATCCCCCAGTGGATCGTGATCTTCATGCTCCTCCTGATGTTCAGCGTGGACCTGTACCAGAACTGGTGGGAGCGCAGCCGAGGGAAGCCGGAAGCGCCGGTGCCGCTGCACCACCGGAAGAAGTAGGTCCCTTCAGTGCCGGAGGAGGGCGGTGGGGAGCTGGAGCGGACGAAGGAGTCGGCCGGGGAGCTGGTGCGCGCCGAGCCGGCGGGGCTGGCGACCTATGCCGGTGCCTCGGCCTTCGCGAGCCTGGCCATGGTGGTGCTGGTCCTGGGGTTGGGGCTCCCGGCGGGCGGGGTGGTGCTCACCGGGTCCTTCTTCCTGGCGGTGGCTGCGACCATGCGGCGGTTGCAGGACCTGGACTCCCGGGAGCTGCCGCCGGTACTGGCCGCCGTCGTGGACCACCTGGAGGAGCTCGGCGACCGATGGGGCCTGGAGTTCTACGGCATCGCCTCTCTGACGGCCTTCCTCCGAGCCGAAGCGCGGTCGCTGCTGGACAGCGGGGTGACGCTGGCCGAATTCCTGGCCAGCCCCCTCTCGGCGGCCATTCGCTGGCTCGTCGCCGAGTTCGTGGAGTCCATCATGAACGCGGTGTGGGCCCCGCTCTGGTGGCTGCAGCTCTTCCAGGCCGTGTCCGGACTGGAGGTCTTCATCGCCGTGGTGGCGGCGGGGTGGGCGGTCTGGTGGCTGCTGGACCGGGAGTGAGGCTCAGGAGAGCCGGGGTGGGAGCTGGGGAGCGCTCCCGGGGGCCGCGGGGACGGACCGGTCTCCGGTCCGTCCCCGGGCCGCTCGAAGGTCGGAGGGTCAGCCCTCGGCGTCCACGACCTTGGCGCCGTCCGCGGCCCGACCCACAGCCTCGATGCCGTTATCCCGGCTCGAAGCCGACTCGTAGCTCTGGCTGGTCCCCACGACCTGGTGGTTTCCCGACTTGAGGTTGAAGCGGAACTTGCCGCTGGAGGTCTCCGTCTTCTCGAAGCGCTCGGCAGTGCCGGCGTTCTTCTGCACCGATTCGATGCCCTTCACGGCCGAGGCCCGGGACGAATATCCCTGGCTGCTCAGGACGATCTGGCCATTGCCGGACTTCAGCCGGAAGCGGACGTCGCCGGACTTGTCGGTGAAGATCTCGAAGGTGCCTGCCATGCGGCTCTCCTGGTTGGGCGCCTCGCCCTCCGTGGAGGAGCCTCGAGGCACGGAACGTGATGATTCCCGCGTTGTGCGGGGACGTGGAGCCGAAAGAGATCCCGGGGGGCTCGCCCCGACCGTCCGGCGCAGTGTAGGATGCCCAAGCCCGTTCGCTCTGGCAACATCTCCCCGAACAGCCCTCGCCGCGATGAACGTCTTCCCACGCCCCACCTCCACCTTCTTCCTGCTGGGTATGCTCTACCTGACCCCACTGAGCCCGACGTCCGTCGCGGCCCAGCAGGAGGCGTCCTACGACTACTGGGCACCTCAGCGCGAGATGATCCGCCGGGGACAGCAGGCCATCCTGAGCTGCAACGGCCTGTTCACCTCCCACCGGACGGTGGATCAGGTGTGGCGTCAGGAGCTCGCCTTCCTCCCGGACCCGGTGGGGCAGCTCATGCCCGCCCGGGACGGCGAGGGCTGGACCGTCCGGGGCGAGGTCGAGATCGACCGCGACCGGCGGGCCGTGCGCATCGGCGATCCGGAGGACGACGTGCCGGCCATGCGCGCTGCCTTCCGCGAGGGGATCGGCTGCGTGATCCTCCCCCCCGATCAGGACTTCGGGGACATCGGCGCGCTCCCGGAGATCGTCCTGCCGTCCCCCCCCGGTGATCCGGCGGAGATGGCCTGGCCCGATGGAGACCTGGTGGATGAGGTCACCGTGCCGGACGGGGTGGATGCCGGGGCGCTGGCGGCGGCCAGCGACTGGGCCTTCGAGCGGGACACGCCGGAGCAGGTGACCCTCTCCCTCCTGGTGATCCAGGATGGGGAGATCATCCATGAACGCTACGCACCGGGCGTCGAGATCGAGACCCGCACCCGCACCTGGTCCACCGCCAAGAGCATCGCCGCGACCCTCATCGGGATCCTGGTGGACGACGGGCGCATGGCGCTGGACGAGGCCCTGGGCCTGGACTGGAACCCGCAGGTACGGGAGACCAGCGATCCCCGGGACGCCATCACCCTGCGCCACGTCCTCAACATGTCCAGCGGGCTCTACCCCGTGGACGCCGGGGGGCTGGAGTACGCCACCGGTTCGGGGATGTCGTACTGGGCGGGTACGTCGTCGGTGGAGGGCGCGCTGGACCGCGGCCTCATCCGGGAGCCCGGCACCTTCTGGGAGTACGAGAACTACGAGACCCTCCTGGCGGTCTACAAGATGAAGCAGGTGCTGGGGGACGAACGTACCTACCTCGAGTTCCCCCGCCGGGCCCTCCTGGACAAGGTCGGGATGCGCAACACCCTCCTCTCCACGGACCGCTTCGGCGACTTCATCCTCTCCAGCCAGGTCTACACCAACGCCCGGGACCTGGGGCGCTTCGGGATCCTGTGGGAGAACGGCGGGGTGTGGCCCACCACCGGCGAGCGCATCGTGAGCGAGGAGTGGATCGACTTCGCCCGCACCCCGGCGCCGAGCACGGCCGAGACCGGCAACTTCTACGGCGGCCAGTTCTGGCTCGTCCCCGACGACCGCAAGGACGAGGTCCCCGCCGACGCCTACTCCACGGCCGGCAACCGGGGACAGTACGTGGTCGTCGTGCCCTCCCACGACCTGGTGATCGTCCGGCGTGGGCTGGACTGGGGCCGCCAGGGCTTCGACCGCTGGGACCTGACGCGCGAGGTCCTGAGGGCGTTCAACTAGAAGGGGAGCCCACCCGGAATCCGGGTGTCAGCGCCCCAGCACGCCTCGCACGCCGCCGGAGACGAGGGCGGCGATGTTGGCCACGATGCGCGGAAGGGCGAGACCGCCGGGGGAGGCCAGATACCGGGGCTCCCACACCGGGTCGAACTTCTCCTTGTAGGCCCGCAGCCCCTGGAAGTTGTAGAAGTGCTCCCCATGCCGGTACAGGGCGGCGCCCAGCCGGGCCGACAGCGGCGCCAGGGGGCCGGCTTCGAGCCCCGACAGCGGCGCCATCCCCAGACTGAAGCGCTGGTATCCCTTCTCCTTCCCCCAGAGGAGCGTCCGGGCGAAGAGGTACTGCATGACCCCCTGGGGGGAGGTGGTCGGATCGTAGCGCATGAGGTCGAGGGAGAATTCGGTGCCCTCGCGCCCGAGCCAGAGGTTGGCGAAGGCCACCACCGCACCCTCGTGCTCGGCGACCACCATGGGAAAGCGGGCGAGGTACGCCTCGGAGAAGGCGCCCAGCGAGAACGCCTTCTCCCGCGCCCTTTTCGCGGTGAGCCAGGCGTCGGAGATGGCTCGTAGCCGGGGTAGCGCCGTGGCCACCTCGTCGCGGGCGAGGACCCGGAAGGAGACGCCGTCCTTTTCCGCCTTCCGCACCGCTTTGCGCATCCCGCTTCGAGCCCCTCCCTCGAGGCCGAAGCCCTGGACGTCCACCACGGCTTCCTCGCCGAGCTTGAGGAGGTTGAGCCCCGCGTCCACGTAGAGAGGAAGGCAGGCTGGCGTCGCCTGGTAGAAGACCGGCCAGCCCCCGTGGCGGTACGTCCGGCTCCTGAACATCCAGACCAGGTCGTCGAAGTCGTCGGGATCGCCCACCGGGTCGCCCATGGAGACCCAGCTCCGCCCCTCGATCCCGTACATGACGAAGGCCCCGCGGCCCTTGGAGAAGAGGACGCGCTTGTCCTGGAGCCAGACCAGGTTGGCGCTCGCCCGGGAGCTCGACGCGACCACCGCGGCGACCTCCTCCTCGGGAAGGCCCTCCGGATCCGGGTCGTCGGGCTCGGGGGTCCGGAGGAGTCGCACCCCGGCGTAGACGAGGAGGACGGCGGCGGCGCCCACCGATCCGCGCAGGAAGCGGGAGGCATCGCCTCGGAGGGCGAACTCCCACCATAGCTCTCCGGTGAGGGCCACGTCCCGGTAGGCGAAGAAGCCGAGCCAGAGGGTGGCGGTGAGGACCACTCCCACGCCCAGGAACCAGTCGGGGGAGAGGGGCTCTCCGGTAAGGGTGGCGGGACGGAAGAACTCCTTCCGCGCCGGAAGGAGCAGGATCAGGACCAGGAGGAGAACGGTGGCCGGGGCCAGCCCGCCGCCGCGCAGGCCCGCCAGGAGGGCGCCCAGTCCCAGGAGGACCAGAGTGGCAGTGAAGGCGGCGTCCAGCCGGCGGGGCAGTCCCC
>CAKZOQ010000135.1 GCA_937136445.1 uncultured Gemmatimonadota bacterium | reverse complement strand
CCCCCATCCCCCCCCCCGCCAGTCCACCGAGCGCCGGTCCTCCGAGAAGGCCCACCCCACGGCCAGGACCACCCCCACCCCCACCACCGCCCGCCCCCGATCCGGGAGACCCTCCGCCAGGAGGGCGGCGTCCTGGACCAGGGAGGCGAGGATCACCGGATGCGACGCTGCGAGCCTTCCAGGTGGTGCACCGCGTGGACGGCGTTGAACGAGATCCACTCCCGCAGCGTGAACAACCCCAGGAAGGGGTGGGGGATCTGGATCCGGTCCAGCTCTTCCTCGCTCCGCTCCGGCACCACCGCCTCCAGCTCCCGCGCCGCCGCCTGCCAGTCCCGGAGGCTCACCTCCAGGAGCCTGGCGTCGTCCAGCCCCTCGGGGCGTTGGGGGATCATGGCCTCGGGCGAGGTGGCGCCGCCTTCCAACGCGTCCTGGCCCATGCGGGCGATCTCGCCGGTGGAGCGGGAGGCGTGCTCCGCGGACCCGAAGCGAGCCACCAGCTCCTCCGTCGGGGCCCGGAAGCCCCGTGTGAGGGCGCGGGTTGCGAGGGTCAGGTGGCGCAGGTCGTCCACCGGGGCCCAGTCGCCGGGGCGGGCACGGCGGACCGCGATCTCCGGGGGCAGGCCGCCGTACCAGTCCGACACCTGCCGGTGGACGGTGCGAAGGCGATCCAGGAGCTCGGGGCCGGTACGGGGCATGGGCGAGCCTGAGGGGGAAGGGGGGGGACTCCGAAGGTAGTGGCTCCCCGCCCTCCGGCCAGCCTCGTGCGAGGGAGCCGAAACCCCGCCATCCAGGGTCCGTAGGTGCCCTCGTAGGACCGCTCACATCGCCCACCCCCGGACCTCCGCCATGGTCGCCCTCCTCCGCTCCCTCCGCGTCACCCTCCGACGCCTCCTGCGAGCACCCCTCTTCACCGGCGTGGCGGTCCTGACCCTGGCCGTGGGGATCGGGAGCAACATGGCCATCTTCAGCGTGGTGGACGGCGTCCTTCTGACCCCCCTGGACTTCCAGGATCCCGACGAGCTGGTGGGGCTCTGGCACACCGCCCCGGGGCTGGGCTTCCCCGAGGTGAACCAGGCACCGGCCCTCCACTTCTACTATGAGGAACACAGCCGGACGCTGGAGGCCGTAGGGATGTGGGACGGTCGCAGCGCCACCGTCACCGGAGTGGACGAGCCGGAGGTGGTCAGCGCCATGGCCGTGACCCACGGGACGCTGCCTCTCCTGGGGGTTCAGGCGGCGCGAGGCCGTCTCTTCCAGGAAGCCGACGATCGCCCCGGAGCCCCACGCTCCGTCGTCCTCTCCCACGACTACTGGGAGAACCGGCTGGGTGCGGATCCCGGGGTCCTGGATACCACCTTGGACATCAACGGGGAGTCCCATCAGGTCCTGGGCGTCCTCCCGCCTGGGCTGCGCTTCCTCGACCGGGAACCGGCCTTCTACCTCCCCTTCCGCTTCGATCGCTCCGACGTGTCGGTGGGGGACTTCAGCTACCAGGGGGTGGCCCGGCTGGCCGAAGGGGCGACACTGGAGCAGGCCAACGCCGAGGTGGGGCGGATGATCCCCCAGGCGGTGGAGGCCTATCCTGGAGGTCTCACGGCAGGCGTCCTGGAGCAGGCCCGCTTCGGTCCGCTCCTCCGGCCCCTGGAGGTGGACGTGGTAGGGAATGTGGGCGAGGTGCTCTGGGTGCTCTTCGGCACGGTGGCCATCGTGCTCCTCATCGCCTGCGCCAATGTGGCCAACCTCTTCCTCGTCCGAGCCGAGGGCCGGCAGCGGGAGCTCGCCATTCGGACCGCCCTCGGCGCCGGCAGGCGGCGCATCGCGGGCGACCTACTCTCCGAGAGCCTGGTCCTGGGGGTCCTGGGAGGCGTCCTGGGGTCGGGGCTGGCTTGGGCCGGGCTGGAGTTCCTCGTCTACCTGGGTCCCGAGTCCCTTCCCCGCCTGGGGGAGATCGGGCTGGGCGGACGAGTGCTCCTCTTCGGCCTGGGGGTGTCCCTCGTGTCGGGCCTCCTCTTCGGCACCTTCCCGGCCCTCCGCTTCGCCGCCTCCAACCTGGTCGGCTCGCTCAAGGAGGGGGGACGAGGGGGGAGTGCCGGACCTGGGCGGCATCGGGTCCGCAACCTCCTGGTGGTGGGCCAGGTGGCGCTGGCACTGGTCCTTCTCGCAGGGTCGGGCCTCATGGTCCGCTCCTTCCAGGCGCTGCGCAGCGTGGACCCGGGCTTCCACGCGCCCGCCCAGGTTCTGACCTTCCGCATCTCCCTCCCCTCCGCCGAAGTGGAGGAGCTGGACGAGGTCGTCCGGACCCACCGGGAGATCCTCCGCCGGATCCAGGCGCTGCCGGGGGTGGCCACCGCAGCACTCACCTCCTCCGCCACCATGGACGGGTGGGACAGCAACGACGCCCTGGAATCCGAAGCCAATCCCGTCACCGGGGACCAGATCCCCCCCATCCGTCGCTACAAGTTCGTCGGCCAGGGCTATTTCGAGAGCATGGGCAACCCGGTCCTGGCCGGGCGGGACCTCACCTGGGCGGAGGTGGACCGGCAGGCGCGGGTGGTGGTGGTGAGCGAGGCGCTGGCCCGGGCCGAATGGGGTGAGGATCCGAGCGCAGCCGTGGGCCAGCGGGTGCGGCAGTCCGCAGGGAGTCAGGGCGCTGGGCCCTGGTACGCCGTGGTGGGCGTGGTCGGCGACGTCCGGGACGACGGGGTGGCCCAGGATCCCGTGGCGGTGGTCTACTGGCCGCAGGCCACCCGGGACTTCTGGGGCGGCGAGGGCATCTTCGCCCAGCGGTCCATGGCCTTCGTGGTCCGCGCCGCCCGGGGTTCGCCCACCGACCTCCTCCCGGCGGTCCGCGAGGCCGTCTGGGGCGTGAACCCCCGCCTTCCCCTCGCCCAGGTGCGCACCCTGGAGGAGCTGGCCGCCGAGTCCATGGCCCAGACCTCCTTCACGCTCATCATGCTGGCCATCGCCGCCGGAGTGGCCCTCTTTCTGGGGGTGGTGGGGCTCTACGGCGTCGTGACCTACCTGGTAGCCCAACGCACCCGGGAGATCGGGGTGCGGATGGCCATGGGGGCGGAGCAGGGGACCGTGCGGGCCATGGTCCTCCGGCAGGCGGCGGGACTCGCAGGTGCCGGGGTGCTGCTGGGCGTCCTCGCCTCCCTTCTCCTGACCCGCCTCATGGCCTCCCTTCTCTACGGCGTCGATCCCGTGGATCCACCCACCCTGGCGGCCGTCTCGGTCACCCTGGCCGTGGTGGCGCTGGCGGCGAGCTGGGTGCCGGCGGTGCGGGCCAGCCGCGTGGATCCGGTGCAGGCGCTCCGGGCGGAGGCCTGAGGGAACCGCCGTCGGTGGACGGGGGTTGGCTCACCAACTCCCCCCCGACCCTCCCCACCGATGGAATTCCTGCGACAACCGTGGCCCTGGTGGGTCGCCGGCCCCCTGATCGGCCTGGTCGTTCCTGCGGTCTACTGGTACAGCGGCCGCGTGTGGGGCATCTCGTCCTCCCTCCGGCACCTCTGCGCCGCGACGCTCCCGGCGGGCCTCGACTACTTTCGCTACGACTGGAAGGCGACCGGCTCCTGGCACCTGAGCATGGTCCTGGGCGTGGTGGCCGGTGGCTTCCTGGGCGGGCGGGTCCTGGGTCGTCCCGACGACGTGGTGGCCATCCACGCCGACACTCGTTCGGCCCTCCAGGCCATGGGGGTCCAGGACTTCGCCGGGATGCTCCCCGCCGACCTCTTCTCCCTGGCGAGCCTCTCCACCCCGGCGGGGCTCGTGCTGGTGGTGGGCGGCGGTTTCCTGGTGGGCTTCGGGGCCCGGTGGGCCGGGGGGTGCACCTCGGGCCACGCCATCTCGGGCCTCGCCTCGCTCCAGCGATCGAGCCTGGCGGCGGTCGTAGGCTTCTTCGTCGGGGGGCTCCTCTCCGCCCACCTCCTCCTGCCCCTCCTCCTGGGCGCCACGGGGGGCGGCCCGTGAGCCTCGCCAGCGAGTCCCGCGGCACGATCGGGACCGCACCCCGACGGGACGAGCCCCTCTGGCCCTACTTCGGGCTGGGGGTCTTCCTGGGGGCCCTCTTCATCAAGTCGGAGGTGGCTTCCTGGTTCCGCATCCAGGAGATGTTTCGCTTCGACGCCGTCCACATGTACGGTGTCATCGGCTCGGCCGTGGTGGTGGCCGCCGGCGGCGTGGCCCTCCTCAAGGCCCTCGGTCTGCGCGACGCCGGTGGGCGGCCCATCGAATTCCCGTCCTTCGACACCACCCGCGTTCGGCCGAACCACCTCCTGGGCGGGACCGCCTTCGGATTGGGGTGGGGGCTCATCGGGGCCTGCCCGGGCCCCCTCTACGCCCTTCTGGGGAGCGGGCTCCCCGTGATGGGGGTGGGGCTTCTCGCCGCCCTGGCCGGGGCGTGGACGTACGGGTGGCTCAAGCCGAGGCTCCCCCACTGACCCTCGGTCCGGGCGCGAGGTCGCGCCTCCTCTACCGGGGAGCGGCGGAGGGTCGCCGTGCCGCGAAGAACCCCACCCAAGGGCCCAGGAGAAGCGGCCAGACCATCCATCCAGGCACATCCTGGGTGAGGAGAAGGATGCCCACGCCGGTGAGGACGCCAGCCTTGATGGCGTCCTCCCATACGCCGTCCTCCACCAGCACCATGGCCACCGCCAGGAACCCGGCCCCCATCCCTCCGACCCAGGCCGTCCAGGCCGGGGTCCCCGGCAGGGCCGAGAGCATAAGCACCGGGGTGGTGGCGGCCCAGCCGAAGAGAAGGGTGAGGAACGGACGAACCATGACGGACGAGGGCGGGAGGGATGAACGGCGGTGGCGGGACCACCACCACGAGAAGAGCCAAGAACGTCGCGGTGGTGGGGGTACCCGTGTGGGCGGCGGCGGTTCGGGCCTCCGCTCCGGCGGAGACGGTCGCGGAGGGTCTCGCGGCTGCCTACCTTTCCTGGACCCTCCTTCCCCGGACCCCATGCCCATGCCGTCGCTCCCCTCGTCTCGTCGTCGGACCTCCGGATCCGCCCCTCGGGCGCTTCCCGCCTTCCTCCCGATTCTCCTCCTGCTCTCGGCCTGCGGTTCGGACGAGGCGTCTCCGCCGCAGACCGCCGAGACGCCCCCGGCGGAGGTCGAGGCGACCCACGCCTTCGACGACCCCCGGCTGGACTCGCTCTACGACCAGATGATGGCGGAGATGGCGCCGGACGGAGGTCGGGAGCGTCTCCGCTACCTCCAGTTCGCCTTCGTGGTGGACCGTGGCGAGGGGAACGTCACCCGCCGCCACCACCGCTGGGACGTGTGGGGCGGACGGTACCGGGTGGACGCCCCGGTGGAGGCTGGACGGATGGTGGCGCTCTTCGACGTGGACGATCCCACAGGGACCGACGAGATCTGGCTCGACGGAGAGCCCGTCGCCGACGCCGCCCGCTCCGACTCGCTGGCCCAACGGGCCCACGCCATGTTCATCAACGACTCCTACTGGCTCCTCATGCCCTACAAGTGGGACGACCCCGGCGTCACCGCGACCTATCTGGGCGAGCAGGAGCTGGAGGGGGAGAGCTACGAGGTGGTGGAGCTGACCTTCGACGCCGTGGGCCTCACCCCGCAGAACAAGTACCGTGGCTTCGTGGATCCGGAGACGGACCGCATGGCCTACTGGCAGCACTTCACCGACGCCGACGACCCCGAACCCCGATTCACCATGGCCTGGACCGACTGGCAGCGCATGGGCCCCATCCTTCTCTCCCCCACCCGGGTGGACCTGGACGGCAACCTGGCCCTCTCCTTCGAGGAGCTGGAAGCCTCCACCACCGTCCCCGACGACGTCTTCACCGCCCCCGCCGACCGAGCGACGACGGGCAGCGGGGGGGACTCGTGAGGCCCTCGGCCCGGGTGGCTGCAGTCCTGTCGGCGGCGACGCTGATCGTGGCAGGCGCCACGCCGGCGGCGGCCCAGAGCGTTCCCGACTACCCGCCCACCTTCTCCGAGCCCATGCCCATCACCTCCGAGGCGCTGGGCCCCCTGAGCCGACCGGTGAGCGACGTGCCCCAGGCCCAGGCCTACTTCGACCAGGGCCTGCAGCTCCTCTACGCATTCGCCACCAGCTCGGCGGCGCGGTCCTTCCACGAAGCCACGAAGGCCGATCCCACCTGCGCCATGTGCTGGCTCGGGGAGGCCTGGGCGTGGGGGCCGTACCTCAACGGCCCCATGGGTCCCGACGACGCCCCCCGGGCCCACCATGCCGTCCAGCAGGCGCTGCGGATCGCCGACGAGCACGGGGCCACGGCGGCGGAGCGGGCCTTCATGGAGGCCATGGCCATCCGCTACGAGCCCGAGCACGACGACGAACGGCGGGAGGAGCTGGACCAGGCCTACGCCGACGCCCTGGCGGAGGTCTACGCCGACTTCCCCGACGACCTTGAGATCGGCACGGCCTACGGCGAGGCACTGATGCTCCTGGAGCCCCGCCGGGGCCGTTGGGACGTCGACGACCCGGACGTGCAGCGCATTCATCGGGTCCTGGAGGAGACGCTGGCCCGGGACATCACCCACCCCGGGGCGTGCCACCTCTACGTCCACGCCACCGAGCCCACCCAGGAGCCGGAGCGGGCCGTGGACTGCGCCGCCTACCTGGGCCAGGCCATCCCCGGCGCCAGCCACATCCAGCACATGCCGTCCCACACCTACAACCGCATCGGGCGGTGGGGCCCGGCGGTGCGGGCCAACATCGACGCCTGGCACTCGGACCTGAAGGCGCAGGAGGGCAAAGGCTTCGCCATCTACCCGTCCCACAACCTCCACATGCTCCTTTTCGCCGCCTCCTACGACGGCCAGGGCGGCGTGGCCATCCAGGCCGGCAAGGACTACGGCAAGCTCATGGAGGGCGGCGTCTTCTACCACGTCCTCACCCTCCTGCGCTTCGGTCGCTTCGACGAGATCCTGGCGCTGGAGGATCCACCGGAGGACGGGATCCGGCGCGGGTTCTGGGACTTCGGCAAGGGCTACGCCCATCTGCGGGACGGGGACCTGATCCTCGCCCAGGCGTATCTGGCTAAGGTCCGGCAGGCCCAACAGGGTGACGACCAGTTCCGGGGGCACACCGCCGAGCAGCTCATGGGTGCGGTGGGCGCCATCCTCGAGGGAGAGATCCTCCGGCACGAGGGCGACCTGGACGGCGCCATCGAGGCCCTGGAGGCCGGCGTCGTCTTTGAGGACGACCTGCGCTACGACGAGCCCGAACCCCTCCCCTTCACCGTCCGTCATTGGCTGGGGGCGGCGCTCCTGGAGGCCGATCGGCCCGCCGAGGCCGAAACGGTCTACCGGGCTTCGCTGGAAGACCATCCCCACAACGGGTGGTCCCTGCACGGACTGGCCGAGGCGCTGGAGGCTCAGGGGAAGGACGCCGAGGCGACAGAGGTCCAGGCGGCCTTCCAAGAGAGCTGGGTGCGGGCCGACCACTGGATCCAGTCCTCCCGGTACTGAGTCCCGTGAACACGCTGGACCACGAGGCCGAACCCGGGACCGACACTGCCGCCATCCTCCGCCAGGCCGCCACCTGGCACGCCGACGGACGGCGGGTCGCGCTTGCCACCGTCCTGGGCACCTGGGGGTCGGCGCCTCGAAGGCCCGGAAGCCACATGGCCATCTGCGACACCGGCGACTTCGCCGGCTCGGTCTCCGGCGGGTGCGTGGAGGGCGCCGTCATCGAGGCGTCCCGGGGTGTGCTGGAGGAGGGCGAGGCCCGGGAGCTGGAGTTCGGCGTCTCCGACGACGACGCCTGGGCGGTGGGGCTGGCCTGCGGGGGCACGGTCCGCATCCGCCTGGAACCGCTGAGCTGAGGCGCCGGTGCAGCGCGCCCTCCTGGACGAGCTGACGGCAGCGCTGGAGGCCGGTCGGCCGGTGGTGTGGGCGTCCCGTCCCTCCACGGGGGAGGAGGCGGTCCTTCGGCCGCTGGACCTGCGGGAGGGTGAAGTGGAATCGACCAGGGGCCCGGACGCCTGGCCCCTGGACGAAGCCCGGCGGGCCCTCCTGGAGGACCGCTCCTTCGCGGTGGAAGGCCCGGCCGGCGAGGTCTTCCTCCGGGCCTACAATCCGCCGGTGCGGGTGGTGGTGGTGGGCGCCGTCCACGCCGCACAGCCCCTGGTCCGCATGGTCCGCACCATCGGCTACCGACCCGTGGTCGTGGACCCCCGTACGGCCTTCGCCACCGCCGAGCGCTTCCCCGCTACCCGGGTCGTCACGAGCTGGCCTGCCGAGGCGCTGGAGATGCTGGTGCCGGACCACCGTACCGCCGTGGTGACACTGACCCACGACCCCAAGCTCGACGATCCGGCCCTGATGGCTGCGCTGGCCACCCCAGCCTTCTACGTCGGCGCCCTGGGGAGCAGCCGCACCCACCGACGCCGGGTGGAGCGCCTGGGGAACGAAGGGCTCTCCCAGGAGGCGCTGGCCCGCATCCACGCGCCCGTAGGCCTGGACATCGGTGCCCGCACCCCCGAGGAGATCGCGGTGGCCATCCTGGCCCAGATCGTGGAGCGCCTCCGGAGGTCCTCGTCGTGAAGTTCGGCTCCACCCCCCTGGAGGACGCCGCCGGGCGCATCCTGGCCCACACCCTCCGCCTGCCCGACGGGGGAATCCTCCGGAAGGGCCGGGTCCTGGACGAGGAGGACGTGGCGCGACTCCAGGAGGCGGGACTCACCCGCCCGGTGACGGCGCTCCTGGACGCCGACGAGCTCGGAGAGGACGAGGCCGCCCGGCGGCTGGCCCAGGCGGTGGCCGGGCCCGGCATCCGGGTGGAGCCTCCGCGGCTGGGTCGGGCGAACCTGGTGGCGGAGGGCCAGGGGCTGGCCCGGGTGGACCCCGACCGGGTGGCGGCGGTGAACCGCCAGCACGAGGGCGTCCAGGTGGCCACCCTCCCTCCCTGGGCGCAGGTGCATCCCGGCACGGTGGTGGCCAGCGTGAAGGTGGTCCCCTTTGGCGTGCCGGAGGCCGCCATCCGGCGGGCCGAGGCGCTGGAAGGAAGCGAGATCGACCCATCGGCCGGGCCGGGCCGGCTGCCCCATCGCGGCGCCGTGGCCGTCGCCCCCTTCCGCGTGGAGCGTGTGGGGCTGGTCCTCACCCGGTTCCCGCAGACGAAGGAGCGTGCCCTGGAGCTGGCGGGGGAGCGGGTGGCCACCCGGGTCCGGGAGCGAGGAGGGCGCGTTCTGGGACCCCGCGTCTGCGGCCACGAAGCCGCGCCCCTCGCCGAAGAGCTCCGCGCCCTGGCGGAGGACGGCGCGGAGGTCCTCCTGGTCTTCGGCGCCTCGGCCACCCTGGACCGGGAGGACGTCCTTCCCGCCGCCATCGACCGTGCAGGCGGAGCGGTGATCCAGCTCGGCATGCCGGTGGACCCGGGAAATCTCCTCCTCCTGGCCGAGCTCCACGGACGCCCCACCGTCGGCGTCCCGGGCTGCGCCCGCTCTCCTCGGCCCAGCGGCTTCGATCCGGTGCTGGATCGCCTCATGGCCGGTCTGGAGCTCGCTGCCGACGACCTCGCCGCCATGGGCGTGGGCGGCCTCCTCCGGGACACCGGAGACCGCCCCGAGCCCCGGACCACCGCCACCCCCGGACCCCGGGTGGCGGGGCTCGTCCTCGCCGCCGGCTCCTCCACCCGGATGGTGGCGCGGACGGCCCGGGAGGCGGGGCTGGATCCGGTGGTGGTGGTCACGGGCCACGAGGGCCGGGAGGTGGCCCAGGCCGTGGCGGACCTCGGGGTGGAGACGGTGGAGAACCCCAACCACCGGGAGGGACTCAGCACCTCACTGGCGGCGGGGCTGGCGGCCCTCCCGGAGGATCACGACGCCGCCGCGGTCCTCCTGGGCGACATGCCCTTCGTGCGCCCCGAGACCATCCAGACGCTGGTGGCGGCTCACCGTCCGGAGACCGGGGCCTCCATCTGCGTCCCCGTCCACCGGGGGAAGCGAGGCAACCCGGTCCTGTGGGCGCGGCGGCACTGGACGCGCATGCAGGCGGTGGAAGGGGACCGTGGCGCCCGCACCCTCCTGCTGGAGCGGGCCGAGGAGGTGGAGGAGGTGGAGGTGGACGACCCGGGGGTCCTCCGGGACGTGGACCATCCGGGTGCCCTCCCCACCCCTTCCTCCCGGGACTGAGCGCCCGGCGGCACGTCTCCGGCCCTCCTCAGCGCTCCAGGAAGGGGAGCTGGGCCGCGGTGTAGCGTCGGGCGTCGTTCACCGAGGCGACGAACTCCGCACCCTCGTCCACGGCCCGGGCGGGATTCCAGAACTCCCACACGACCCGCCCGCCACGGGTGACCTCGAAGATCCGCCCGGCGTTGGACTCGGTGACGAGGACGTTTCCGTTGGGGAGGGGCCGGGCGTGGGAGGAGTACTCGCTGTAGAAGTAGTCCTCCTCCGACCCCTCGTAGGACCACTCCACCGCTCCGGTGGCCGCGTCCAGCTCCAGCAGGCGGGACGGACCGCCCTCCCCGGCGTAGCCCTGGTTGTCGAAGAGGAGGAGACCCCCGTCGTCCAGGGGATGGGGGTCGTGCTGGAATCGCCAGAAGCCGCGGGCGAACCAGCGCACCTCCTCCGATTCCGGATCCACCAGCGCCAGGAGGGACGGGGACCGGAGCGACACCAACCACCACCCCGCCTCCGCGAAGTCGTGGTGGCGCGCCCAGCCTTCGGGGACCGGTCGGACGGCGTTGGCGTGGAGGACGTCCCAGGCGGGGAGGTCGTTGTCGGTGAGGAAGGTGGACTCCAGCACCCAGCGAAACTCCGACGAGGCGAAGGCCTCCACCAGGTCGACACGCTGCAGCTCTTCGCCCTCGGGAGAAAGCCGGACGATCTCGTCCACCAGGATGCGATCTGGGAAGGGAAGCTCGGCCAGGAGGGGGTCCTGGGCCGGACGGCGGAAGCGGTGGGTGAGGGTCACGAGCGTCCCCTCCGCCTCCATCTGGACGTCGTGGTGGGAGGTCCCGGAGAAGGTCCAGAGGGGGTTGGAGTCGCGGTCCACCTTGACCAGGCCGTAGCCGTAGGGCGTATCCCCGCGCGCACCGTAGCGGGTCACCAGGTCGCCGTTGGGATAGACCAGGGCGCTGGAGAGGAAGATCTGCTCCTCGTCCACCGGCGACTCCACGTGCTCGGCGTCGGGGAAGGCC
>CAKZOQ010000134.1 GCA_937136445.1 uncultured Gemmatimonadota bacterium | reverse complement strand
GTACCAGAAAGAGCCCCGGCTCGGCGAACCGGTCCGGCTCCACGACTCCGGTGGAGGTCGTCCCCCGGGAGCTGCTCAGGTAGAGCCCCCAGGCCCGGGCACCCTCCAGCGAGAGGCCGTAGCCCAGCGTGAGTCCGTCCACCTCCCACTCCTCGGCCGTCCGGGCGGCGCGCTCCTCGTCGTCGGTGGAGATGGCCACCACCTCCACCCCGAGCTCGGCAAACTCATCCAGACGCTTTGCCAGCTCGGCCAGGTAGCGGGAGCAGATGGGGCAGTGGAGGCCCCGGTAGACGACGATGAGGGTGAAGTGCTCCGGATCCTGCTCGGCCAGCGTCCAGTGTTCGCCGCCCACGGTGGGGAGGGAGAGCTCGGGGACGGGCTGACGGGGGTAGAGGTGCTCCTGCGTGCTCATGGATGATCCCTTCGGGCCACGGGGGCCCTCTCAGGCGGGGAGGGCCGCCTCGCGTACGGTCCGGGTCGCTCCCGGACGTCGTGCCTCCACCAGGGGAATCACCTGCTCGGCGAATCGTTCCATCTCCTCGAGCTGCGGGCTGAACTGGAGGAGGAGGAGATCCAGGCCGGCCTCCTCGAAAGCCACGACCTGCTCCGCCACCTCCTCGGGCGTTCCCGTAAGACCGGCCCGGAGCCCCCGGTTGGACACGGAGTAGTCCCGGATGCTCACCTGCCGCTCCAGGCGGGTGTTCTCCACCCAGTCGCGGTAGTTGGCGTACCCGGCGGCGCTGGCCTTCACGTCGGTGATGCGGTCCAGCTCCCTCTTCACCTCGGCATCGCTGTCCCGCACGACGACGTACCCAGCGGCGCCGAACCCCATGGGATCCAGCCCCAGACCGGCGCGTCGCCCGGCCATGGCGGCCACCTTCTCTCCGACGACCGCAGGCGGGTCCCCGTGGGTGAGCCAGCCGTCGCACGCTCGGGAGATGAAGTCCTTGCCAGCCGGCGACTCGCCACCGGCCCAGATGGTGGGTCGGGGCGTGCGGACCGGCTTGGGCTCCAGCACCGCCTCGTCCACATGGAAGAACTCCCCGTCGAAGCTCGCCCGGTCCCGGGACCACATGCGGTCCACCACTTCCAGCCACTCCGCGCTCCGCTCGTAGCGCCGGTCGTGCTCGTCGAAGTCCACTCCGTACTGCCGCGCCTCCGTCTTCCACCAGGAGGAGACCACGTTCAGCGAAAGCCGTCCGTTGCTGATGCGGTCGATGTTGGCGGCCTGCTTCGCCAGAAGGGCCGGCTGATGGAAGGTGGGGCGGACCGCCACCATGATCTCCAGCCGGTGGGTGACGGCGGCCAGGGCGGCGGCCGTGCTCCAGGCGTCGAGCGAAGGGGCATCCACACCCTTGATGTCGTTGAGGTTGAGCTCCGCCACGAGGGTCAGGTCGAACCCGATCTCCTCGGCTCTCCTCGCCAGCCGGGAAACGTAGGGCCAGGAGGCCTCCATCCCCTCGTCCTCCACGTTGCGCAGCCACCCTCCGAAGACGGGAAGCCAGAAGCCGTACCGCATCAGATCCCCCCCGCCGTTGCAGCGGACCCGGCGACGGCGGGTGCGGCGGACTCGGTGGCCTGGGCTCGGTACGCCGCCTCGAGCTCCTCCTCCAGCCAATCCACCATCCGCTGGAAGGGGTCGAAGCCGATGACGTTCTCGGCGTCTGCCACGAAGTTCGAGAGGGCGTTGATGTCGTAGTAACGGAGGCGGCCGTCCCGGTCGTCCACGACGTATTCCACCCCGCCGATCCCGATCCCCGCGGCGGCCATGATGCGCTCCACCTGGGCCTGGACGGTGGGAGGCGGCGTGAAGGCCTCCACCCGCAGGCCGTTGTCGGCGGCGTCCACGGCGCAGAAGGTCCGCTCGAGCTGCGTGCCGTCGCCGGTGACGCAGGCGTCGGCGGGGCAGAGGTTGAAGCTGCCCTCCGGCGGATGGACGGCGATGGCGTAGAGGAACTCCCCCCCCACCACCTCCACCCGGACGATGTGCCCGTCCCGAGGCGGGATGTACTCCTGGACCAGGCCGGTGTGGTCGATGCCGAAGTCCAGCTCCGGCACCGCCGCCTCCAGCTCCTCCCGGGTGTCGAAGCGCCGGACCCCCGCCCCGCTCCCTCCGATGTTGGGCTTGGTCACCACCGGGAAGCGGAGATCGTCCGACGCATCCGGTGCCTGGGCGGGATCGGAGAGCACGCGAGCCCGCGGGTAGGGAAGACCCAGACCCTCCAGAAGCGTGAGCTGACGGGCCTTGGAGATCTCGGTGCGCCAGGCGTCCACTCCGTTCAGGACCCGGACGCCCGACGCCTCCAGGTGGTGGAGCCAATCCTCGGTGTAGAGGACCTCGGCGGTGCGGCCTCGCTGCCAGCCCGAGGGGCTCATGCGGTTCAGTACGGCGGCGAAGCGATCCTCCGGCT
>CAKZOQ010000133.1 GCA_937136445.1 uncultured Gemmatimonadota bacterium | reverse complement strand
CGCATCGCCAGCATCATGGGGATGGAGGGCGGCCACGCCATCGAGAACTCGCTGGGCGCCCTGCGGGCCTTCTACGACCTGGGCGTGCGGTACATGACCCTCACCCACAACGGGACGCTGGACTGGGCCGACGCCGCCAACGACGAGCACCGCCACGGCGGCCTCACCGAATTTGGACGGGAGGTGGTGCGGGAGATGAACCGGATGGGGATGCTCGTGGATCTCTCCCACACCTCGCCCGAGACCATGAACGACGCGCTGGACGTCGCCGAGGCGCCGGTGATCTGGTCCCATGCCGACGCACGGGGGGTACGGGACCACCCGCGGAACGTACCGGATCAGGTGCTGCGCCGGCTCCCGGACAACGGGGGGGTGGTGATGGTCACCTTCGTGCCCTCCTTCCTCACCGAGAACGACGAGGCCACCCTCGGCGACGTGGCCGACCACATCGAGCATGTGGTGGAACTCGCGGGCATCGAGCATGTGGGCATCGGCGGGGACTTCGACGGGATCAGCTCCACGCCGGTGGGGCTGGAGGACGTCTCCACCTACCCGGCCCTCTTCCTGGAGCTGGCCCGCCGGGGCTGGACCGAGGACGAGCTGGAGATGCTGGCCGGAGAGAACCTGCTCCGGGCGTGGCGGGAGGCCGAGGCGGTGGCTCGGCGCCTCCAGCGGATGCGGACCCCGTCCACGGCCACCATCGAGGAGCTGGACGGCGCCACGGACGGGATGGGGAACGGCGGCGCCGGAGAGGGATGACGGCCCTCCCTCGCCCCCGGGACGACGAGTACGCGGAGTACTACCGACCGTACGTGGCCCTCGTCCCCGACGGGCCGGTCCTGGCGACCCTCCGCAGCCAGTTCGAGGAGACCCGCGACCTCCTGGCCGGTGTGCCTGCAGAGCGGGAGACGTACCGGTACGCGCCGGACAAGTGGTCCATCCGGGAGGTGGTGGGGCACCTGGCGGACAGCGAGTGGGTCTTCTTCTACCGGGCGGTGTCCATGGCCCGGGGCGACACCTCGCCCTTGCCGGGGATGGACCCGGACGTCTGGGCGGACCATGGCGGCGCCCACCACCGTCCCCTGCCGGAGCTGGTGGAGGACTGGGCGGCCATCCGCGCGGCCGGGGTGCGCGTCCTGTCCTCGCTGGACGCCGAAGCCGCCGCCCGACCCGGACGGGCCAGCGGGATGCCCTTCACCGCCCGCACCTTCCCCTGGATCGTCGCCGGCCACGAGCTCCATCACCGCGCCGTCCTCGGGGAAGCCTACGACGTAGGCTCGTGAGCGATACCCGGGCCGAGCTCCGTCGCCGGGACCGCGAGAAGGACGACGCCTGGATCCGCGCCTTCCTGGAGGCCGTCCCCTACGGCTTCCTGGCCACCACCGACGATCGCGGTCAGCCGTTCCTCAACAGCAACCTCTTCTGGTACGACGCGGGGGGGCACGCCGTCTACCTCCACACCGCCCGCACCGGACGGACCCGCGACAACGCCGAGGGCGGAAGGCCCGCCGCCTTCTCGGTGGCGGGGATGGGACGCCTCCTGCCCGCGCCCGAAGCGCTGGAATTCAGCGTGGAGTACGCCGGGGTCGTCTGCTTCGGCCCCTTACGGGTGGTGGAGGACCCGGAGGAGGCCACTGAAGCCCTCCGGCGGATCCTGGAGCGTTACGCCCCGCACCTCCGCTACGGCGAGGACTACCGGGCCGTCACGCCGGGGGAGCTGTCCCGGACGGCGGTCTACCGGATGGACGTGGAGAGCTG
>CAKZOQ010000132.1 GCA_937136445.1 uncultured Gemmatimonadota bacterium | reverse complement strand
GCAGAGGTCCGGAGGCGGCGACGCGCCCGGATGGGGCCTGGGTTCCCTGGCCCGAGCGGCGGGTCTGGTCCTACTCCTCGCCGGTGGCGCCGCCGCCCTCCCCGGCTCTCCGGTGCGGAGCTGGTTCGGTGGATCCGGAGAGCCGGGCGCCGGTACGGAGACCGAAGCGACGGTGGAGACCCTGGCCACCCCCGCCACGCCGACGGACGAGACCGGGGTGCGCATCGCCGTGGGTCCCGGGCCGGTGGTGGTGGAGGTGATGGGGCTGGAAGCAGGCGCCCGCCTCCGGGTGGAGCGCGGTCCCGCCGGGGAGCTGGCGGTCTTCGCGCCGGAAGGGAGTCGGTTCGACTCCTCCGAGGGCCGGGTGGAGGTCCAGGCCCGGGGCGGTCCCGTCCGGGTGAGCCTGCCCTCCGATGGAATCGGTCGGGTCCAGGCCGACGGCACCGTCTTGGTTCGCAGCGACACCCAGGGGCTCCGCGCCCAGGCTCCGGTGGCCGAACGGACGGACGACGCGGTGGTGGTGGAGGTGCCTCGGTGAGGCTTCCGGGACTCCCTCGCCCGGCGATCCTCGCGGCCCTCACCCTGGGGCTCGTCGCAGGAAGCGCCGCCCCGGGCTCCAGCCAGACGTCGTCGGGGATCTCCGACCAGGGCCCTGTTCGGGTCGAGGGGGTGGTCCGCGGCGACTTCCAGGGACGGCGGTCTCTCCTACCCTACGCGCAGGTGGAGGCGTGGTCCGGTGTCCGACACGTCCAGACCGTCGCCGACTCCCTGGGACGCTACCGGCTGGTGGGGCTGGCCCCGGGGATGGTGCGCCTCCGGGTGAGTCATGCCGGCCACGCCGACGCCCGTCTGGACGTCTGGGTCCCCGGTGGCTCCCCGGCGCAGGTGGATGTCGAGCTCCGCGGACGACCCATCCGGCTGCCTTCGGTGGCGGTCGTCTCCACGCCCCTCTCCCCTCGCACGCCCGGCACCGCCGCTGCCTCGGAGCTCGCCCGGGTGGAGGCGCTGGCGCTCCAGGGGGGTTCGGGCGTCCCGGCGGGAGGGGTCGCCGGGGCCGTGGCAGGGCTTCCCGGGCAGGACCCCGCCCGCTCCACCGACGTGCTCCTCCTCCGCGGCTCGGAAACCAGTCGCACCCGGGTCCTCCTGGACGGTGCCCCGGTCTTCACGCCCTTCCACGTGGCGGGGCTCCTCCCGGGCTTCCAGCCCGAGGCGCTGGGCGGCGCTCGGCTCCACATGGGGGGAGCGCCGGCCCGCTTCGACGGTGGGCTCACCTACATCCTCGACCTCCAGACCCGCTCCCCGGACGAGGAGCGGATCCGGGGCTCCGGGTCGCTGGACCTCCTCTCCGCCCAGGCCACCCTCCACGGGCCGCTTGTCGGGGATCTCGAGACCGGAGGCGTGGGGATCCTGGCCTCCGCCCGGGCCCTCCACAACGCCGCGGCAGAGCCGCTGGGAAGCTCTCCGTACGGCTACCGGGATGCCCTGGTCGCCCTCACCGGCACCCTGGCGGCGGATCAGACCCTACGCGCCACCGGCTTCTGGAACCGGGAGGCGGTGCGGCTGGACCTGCCCGCGGCCACCCTCCCGGGGGAGGAAGCCTGGTGGAGCAACGGCGCCGCCTCCGCCTCGTGGTCCGGCCGCCTGGGGTCGGCCTGGGGCGACATCACCGTTGCCGGAGGCAGCTACTCCGCCTCGCTTCCGCTCCAGCCCACCCCCACCGACGACGACCCCGAGCCAGACCCCCTGCTGGCGGAGGTGGAGTCCGGTCGGCTGCGGGCCACGGCCGACCTGGCCTTCCCCACCGAGGCTGGCGTCCTCCGTGCCGGGGTGAGCGGCGAACAATTGGAGAGCCGCTATTCAGCCCGTTCCACCGGAGGCGGAAGCAGCCACACCACCCGGTCCCGCGGCTGGACAGCCGGGGGATACCTGGACGTCACCCGGCATCTGGGACCCGAGGTGAGCCTCCGCGGCGGGCTCCGACTGGACGGCTTCGGCGAGACGGACGAAAGGCTGCGCCTGGCGCCCAGGGCTTCGTTGAGCTGGGCCTTCGCGCCGACGGCGGTCCTGACCTTCGCCGCCGGTCGCTACCACCAGCACGCCCGGACCCCGGACCAAGGTGCGGAGCAGTCGCTGGCCGAGGTGGTGGACCCGGTGGTGGAGGCGTCGGCCCCCCTTTCGGTGGCGACCTCGGACCACCTGGTGGCGACACTCGACCAACAGCTCGGCACCCGGACGCGACTGACTCTGGACGCCTTCTGGAAGGGCTTCCACGACCTTGCCGGCGACGAAGCCCGACTGCGTTCCTCGGGCGTGGATGTCCGCATCCATCGCAGCAGCGAATCGGTGGAGGTCTGGGCGGGATACGGCCTGGCCTGGTTCTGGAACGCCGAGGGCGGGCAGGACTCGGAGCGGTTCTCCGGTCGGCACCTCCTCTCCGCAGGCCTGGACGCGCCTGTGGCGGGGCCGGTGGGCACCCGCCTCCGCCTCGCCTACGGAGCCGGGCTCCCCTTCACCAGCGTGCCCTTCTCCGCCTCCAACGACGAGCTGGCCTCGCCGGGATTGGAATCGGGTGGCGGCGGGGAGGACCCGAGCGAACCGAGCCCCCGAGCCGCCCTCCCGGGCTTCACCGGAGGAGTGCAGGACGCCTTTCTTCGCCTCGATGTGGAGGTGCACGCCGAGCTCAGGCCGGAGGTGGCGGGACGGCGCTGGACCCTGCAGCCCTACCTTCGGCTCCTGAACGCGCTGGACCGCCGGGACGCCCTCTTCTACGCCTTCCAGCGTGAGGGCGACCCCACGGCACTGGCCCGGCGGAGCCTGGTCCCGGTCCTGGGCATCTCCTGGAGATTCTGAGGCCCGGCGTCATATTCAGGGGCCTTGTTCCCTCGCACCTGCTGTCGAGATGCCCCCCGACCTCCGCATCCGAGCCCTGGGTCAGATCGCCCAGCCCGTCGTCGATCTTGCTCGGGCGACCGCGTTCTACCGAGGCGTGCTCGGCCTCGAGTTCCTCCTCGACGTACCCCGGATGGCCTTCTTCCGGCTCGGGGACACGCGGCTCATGCTGGCGGCATCGGAGGACGAGCCCCGGGCCAGCGGCACCATCCTCTATCTCTCGGTGGACGACCTGGAGTCGAGCTGCGAAGGACTCGAGGGTCGGGGGGTGGAGCTGGACCAGGATCCGACCCTCGTCGCCGACATGGGCGACCACGAGCTCTGGATGGCCTTTTTCAAGGACAGCGAAGGCAACCAGTTGGCGCTCATGGCCGAGAAGGCGAAGTCGTAGGCGAGCCGCGGGCTTCGCCAGTGCCTCCGGGGTTGACCTGGGGAGGCGAGGAGCCCTATTCATCCCCCTTCTCTCAATCCCGAACGAACAGGAGACCGAATGTCCGATACGGGCAACCGAATCCGGGTGATTCTCCGCTGGGTCCAGATCAAGGACAACAAGGAAGCGGCCTGGGACGACGAAGGCGAGTTCCGCTTCCGTTCCAAGATCACCACCGGCGGCGTCACCAACGAGATGGAGTTCCCCGAGCCCCCGGCCTTCTGGTCGATCTCCGATCACCCCCGGCGCAACAAGGTCGACAAGATCGACAAGGTGCTCTTCGAGGGTGAGGCGGGAGATTCCCTGGTGGTGGAGATGTTCGGGATCGAACTCGACCAGCTCACGTCCAACGACCACCTCCAGGACTACCGGATGGAGTTCAACGGTCCGGTGGCGTCCTGGCTCGGCGAGCATCGTCCCACCGACGAAGGCGGCGACGACCCGGAGAACCTGGAGGATTGGCGGATCTGCTACGAGATCGAGCAGGCCTGAACGCTTCCCCGTGACGCCTTCCCCACCCGCGGCCCCGTCCGGACACCACCGGGCGGGGCCGCGCCGTCGTTGGGGATCCTTGGTGGCCCGGGGTGGCATCCTCCTGGGCGTCCTCTTCCCAGGGCCCGTCGGCGGCGCTCCCGGCCTTTCCGGTCAGGACGTCCAGGTGGAGGGGCCGCCGCCCCAGGATCCCGGTCTCCTCCTGCCGCTGCTCCCGGCGGTCCTCTTCCTGCTCCTGGCCTTCGTCACCTGGTGGATCTGGCGGAAGCTCGCCGAATAGACCCCTCGGCCGGTGTATCTGCCAGGGATCCCCTTTCCCCGCCCTCCTGCGCGAGCTAGTCTTCGAGTATTCGGTTTTTGTTCGGTACCCGGAGTCTGCCCGTGCCCCAACCTCTACCCGTCGTACGCGGCCGCGGCGCCGCCCACAATCCACCCAACCGCTTCGAACCCCTCCACGTGGATCGGAGCGGCTGGCGTGACCCCGACGACCCCGGGCCCGAGACCCGCCTGCTCCGGGACGCCAGCCGCACCATCCTGGCCCACAACGACAGCCCGGATCTGGGATTCGACGTCAGCGTGAACCCGTACCGGGGGTGTGAGCACGGCTGTGCCTACTGCTACGCCCGTCCCACCCACGAGTACCTGGGTATGTCCGCGGGACTCGACTTCGAATCCCGGATCTTGGTGAAGCACGAGGCCCCCGCCCTCCTCCGCGCCGCCCTGGCGAAACCTTCTTGGGAGCCGCGCACCATCGTCTTCTCCGGGGTGACGGACGCCTACCAGCCG
>CAKZOQ010000131.1 GCA_937136445.1 uncultured Gemmatimonadota bacterium | reverse complement strand
CCCGAGGCCTTCCCCACCCCCAGGGCGAAAAAGGCGGCGGAGCGTTCGTCCAGATGCACCCGAAGCCGCACCCCCTCCTGGCGCTCCATGGCCAGCACCAGCGGCGTGGACCGGCTCCCCGGGGCCAGGGCGACCTCGCGGACGCCGGAGCGCGCCAGCTCCTGGGCCAGGGCGCGGGCCCACAGGGTCGTGGCGGCGGCGCTCACGTCGCCGAGGGGACGGCGGACTCCAGGACGACGCCGTTGGCCCGGAGGGCCTCCAGGACCGGGGTGAGTTTCATGGCCGTCTCCTCCCACTCCAGACCGGGATCCGAGCCTTCGACGATCCCGGCCCCGGCGAAGAGCCGCCAGACCCCGTCGGAGGTCACGGCACACCGCAGCGCAGGAGCGAAGACGCCGTTGCCGTCGCCATCGAACCACCCCACCGGCCCGGCATACCAGCCGCGCTGGAAGGGCTCCTCGGCGGCGAGGAAGCGGAGGGCCTCGTCCCGAGGGAGTCCGCACACCGCCGGCGTCGGATGGAGGAGCCGGAGGAGGTCCAGGATGTCGGTCCCCGCCGGCACGCTGGCCCGGATCTCCGTCTCCAGGTGCTGGATGCGGGAGAGGGTGAGGACGTGGGGCTGCGGGTCGGTGCGGATCCGGTGGGCCACCGTCTCCAGGCGGGCCACCATGTCGTCCAGCGCGATGCGCTGCTCCGTCCGGTCCTTCTCGCTGGCCAGGAGCTTCGCCGCCAGCTCCGCCTGCTCGCGGGGGCCGTTCCCCCGACGGATGGAGCCCGCCACCGCCGTGGCGTGGAAGACGCCGTCGCGGAGGGTCGCCACCGTCTCCGGCGCAGCGCCCAACACCGCCCGGCCGGGCTCGGGCTCGAAGAGGAAGAGGTAGCTGCCTCGGTTGGCCTCCCAGAGTTCCGAGGCGACACCGACCGGGTCCACCGGCTCCTGGAGTCGCACGTCGAGCGTCCGGGCCAACACCACCTTGGAGACCTCTCCCCGGCGAATGGCCGCAAGCGACGTCCGCACCGCCTCCTCCCACGTCGGTCGATCCGTGGCCCGCCCCACCCCCCGCACCGTGGGGCGCCGACCGACGTCGCCCTGCACCGTCTCCGGGTAGGCGGCGAGCTCCGCACGAAGACCCTCGGCGGCCCGGCGCAGCCGCTTCAGCGTGTCCGAGGCGCCCTCCGGCGAGGTCAGGGCCCGGGCCCGCAGCCAGGCGTCCCCGTCCCGGTCCCCCTCGAGTTCGAAGGCGGGAAGGTGGAAGCGGGCCGCCGGGAAGGCCGTCCAGGGACCGTCTCCGGTATCGTCGCGCCGGAAGGAAAACCCGCCGTAGAAGCGGACCCGGGCCGCTCGGGCCGCGCCGGAAGGCAGGACGGGATCCCGCACCAGCGCCCGGGCCGCCCGCGCCACCTCCTGGTACCGATCGGTGGCGTCGTCCGCCTCGGGTCGGAGGTCGGCCAGCACGCCCCGGTGGGCCACCCACCGATCCCCCCGGGCCCAGAAGCCCCGGGCCTCCCCGGCGGCGAGCCGGAGGAACGCCCCGGGGCGGAGGTCCGGCGCGGGAATGGTGACGGTGGCGAGGCGACGCACGCCGGGGAGTTCGCTCACGGGGCGGGGGCGGGTTCGGGAGGGCGGGACGATGCCCCGCAATATAGAACCCGGACGCCGCGTGAGGAGGGTCGGTCCCCGCTCCCGGCGCTCAGCCTCCGGCCACCTCCGACGGCAACTCCAACACCTCGTAGCCACGCTCCTCGTCGGCGATGTTGTCGCTGTAGTCGATGAAGAAGTCCACGGGCACCCCGAGGACCGGATCGAAGGAGGCCTGGATGTCGTCGGCATCCGCCTCGGCGGCCTCCTCCAGGAGGGTGAACAGCACCTCCACGATGGGGAAGGCACTCTCGAACTGGGCGCTCACCTCCTCCCCGCTCCCGGTGTAGGTG
>CAKZOQ010000130.1 GCA_937136445.1 uncultured Gemmatimonadota bacterium | reverse complement strand
ACAACTTCGACTTCAGCACCGACTTCAGCTTCGAGGGCCAGGAGGTGAACGGGGTGCAGGCCCGAGGCTTCTCCTCGGGATGGCCGGCGTACTCCCTTGGAGAGTTCGTCGCCGGCCGGGATTTCACCCCGGCGGAGGTCCGTCAGAACCGGGCGGTGGTGGTCCTCTCCGACGCGCTGGCCACCGACCTCTTCGGCGGTCGGGACCCCATCGGCCGACGGGTCCGGGTGGGAAGCACCTTCCGGGGAACGATGGAGGAGTTCACCGTCATCGGCGTCTACGAGCCCGAGCCCAACGTCTTCACCAGCGCCATCCCCCAATGGTCGGTCTTCCCCTGGAGCGCCGCCAAGCGCCGCCTGCGGGAGTCGGACTGGCAGGCGCAAATCCTGGTGGTGCCCCAGGACTCGGTGACCATGGCGCGGGCCCAGGACGACGTCATCGCGGCGCTGCGAGGCTTCCGTGGGCTGGGGCCGCGGGAGGAGAACGACTTCGCCGTCGTGGCTTCGGCCCAGCTCATGGACCTCTTCAACCGCCTCACCGGGGTCTTCTTCCTGGTGATGCTCGCCCTCTCCTCGGCGGGGCTCCTGGTGGGCGGGGTGGGCGTCATCGGGATCATGCTCATCAGCGTCACCGAGCGGACCCGGGAGATCGGGGTCCGGAAGGCGCTGGGAGCCACCCGACGGGAGATCCTCTGGCAGTTCCTGGTGGAGGCCTCGGTCCTGACGGCGCTGGGGGCGGCGGTAGGGATGCTGGGCGGGTGGGGCCTCGCCTCCGGGGTGGCCCGCTTCACGCCCCTCCCGGCCTCCATCCCCCTCTGGGCGGTGGCCTCCGCCCTCATGATGGCGGTCCTCACCGGCATGCTCTTCGGACTCCTCCCGGCCTTCCGGGCCTCTCGCCTGGACCCCGTGGACGCCCTCCGCTACGAATAGTCGGCGCGGACCGGGCGTCGGTTCGCCCTTCCCCACCACCCCGGATCCCGTGTCCGCCGACCGAACCGAACCGCTGGACGTCCTGGCCGTCATGGCCCACCCCGACGACGCGGAGCTCCTCTGCGGGGGCGCGCTCATTCGGAGCGCCGACGCCGGGGAGCGGGTGGGGGTCCTGGACCTCTCCGCCGGTGAGATGGGCTCCAGCGGGAGCGCGGAGCTTCGAGCGGACGAGGCGGCGCGGGCGGCGGAGATCATGGGCCTGACCGTGCGGCGCTGTGCCGGGCTGCCCGACTCGCGCCTGGCCAACGACGAGGCCTCGCGTCGCGTCGTCATCGAGGCGCTGCGCACCCTCCGACCCCGGGTCGTAGTGACCCACTGGAAGGTCGGCCGACATCGGGATCATCGGGTGGCCTCCGCGCTGGTACGGGACGCCTGCTACCTGGCGGGCCTCACCAAGCTCGACGCCGACGGAGCACCCTTCCGCCCCCACAAGCTGGTCTACGCTTCGGCCTATCGTGAGGACGTGGGCCCGCCGGACATCGTGGTGGACGTGACGGACCAGATGGAGCGGAAGCTGGAGGCCATGGCGGCCTACGCCTCCCAGTTCGTGGACGTGACGGCCATGGGGGAGGCCTTCGCGGGCGGCGACCGGCCGCTCCTGGACCAGGTCCGGGCCCACCTGGGCCACTACGGCTCCAGGATCCGGGTCGCCTACGGCGAGCCCTTCCACCTGGACGAGGCCGTAGCCGTGACGACGCTGGGCTCGCTCCAGGTGGCCAGCTTCTAGTCGAGGCGGGTCGGGTCGGTCCGACTCCACCCCGTCGCCTGCCTCAGGCCGCTTCCTCCACCACCAGGCACTCCACCCGCAGGACCAGCCGGCGCCAGGAGGGCTCCTCGGCGTCGCCCACCCGCAGGGCCACCGCATCGGCATGGCCGCCGTTGCTCAGCCAGGGCCAGAGCCAGAGGGCGATCTCCGGCGGGAGGTGCCCCACCGGATCCCCGGCCTTGGTGTGGAGCCAGACCCCGGGCTCGTCGTCGCCCGGCGGATCGGCCACCACCCTCAGTCGGTCACCGGCGTCCAGGTCCTCGAGGAGCTGCGCCCGGTCGCCGAAGACGAGCCCGTGGAGCGTGGCGCGGAAGGAGGGCGGGCATCCATCGGGAAAGGGCGGCGGGTCGTAGCGCATGAAGGCCGGGTAGCGAGGATACGGTTCACGGATGCGGACGGCTCGTTAACTTATGGGGTCTGTCGCCTCGAAGCACCGTGCCATGGATCCCATCTACCTGGACCACGCAGCCACCACCCCTGTCCGCGAGGAGGTGCGAGAGGCCATGGAGCCCCATCTCCACGGCTGTTTCGGCAATCCGTCGAGTCCACACAAGTGGGGTCGGGAGGCCGCCGCCGCACTGGCAGAAGCCCGGGACGCGGTGGCGACGGCCGTGGGCGTGCGGTTCACGGAGGTCTACTTCACCCGAGGTGGGACGGAGTCCGACAACCTGGCCATCCGTGGTCGGGTCCGCCGACTGGTGGAGGAGGGGCACGCCCCGTCGGTGGTCACCACGGCCATCGAGCACAAAGCCGTGCTGGCCGCCTCCGCCGCCGCCGTCTCCGAGGGCGCGCGGGAACGAGTCGTCCTGGAGGTGGCGCCGGACGGCTCCCTGGACGAGGAGCCCCTGAAGGAGGCGCTGGCTTCGTCGGAGCCTACGGTGGTCTCGGCCATGTGGGTCAACAACGAGACCGGTCTGGTCCTGGACGTGCCGGCACTGGCCGGGCGGGTCCGTGAGGCCGGCGGGACCTTCCACTGCGACGCCGTGCAGGCGCTGGGCAAGCTCCCGGTGCGGCTGGACGAGGTCCCGATCGACCTCCTCACCCTCACCGGCCACAAGATCTACGGACCGAAGAGCGTGGGGGTCCTCATCGCTCGGCAGGGCACGGGGCTGCGGCCGCTTCTTCACGGCGGCGGCCAGGAGCAGGGCCTGAGGCCAGGTACCGAAGATGTCTGCGGGGCCGTCGGACTGGCCCGGGCCGTTACCTTGGCGGTGGCGGAGCGGGAGGCGACGGCCAGACGTCTCGCCGACCTGCGGGAGCGGCTCGAAGAGCGGCTCATCCGGGAGGTGGAGGGGCTGAGGATCCACGCCGGCGACGCCCGCCGAGCACCCCACGTGAGCTCGGTGGGCATCCCCGGGGTGGACGGCTCCAGCCTCCTCATGTCACTGGACCTGGAAGGGGTCGCCGTCTCCGGAGGCTCCGCCTGCCAGAGCGGGGCCCAGGACGTCAGCCACGTCATCCGAGCTCTCTACGGAGACGACGCCGGGATCGCCGTCGTCCGCTACTCGCTGGGTCGCTCCACCACCGAAGCCGAGGTCGACCGGGCCGCCCGTGCCACCGCTGAGGTGGTGGCACGTCTGCGCAGCGGAGCGCCGGTATGAGCCGGGTTCTCGTCGCCATGTCTGGAGGGGTGGACTCCTCGGTGGCCGCCGCGCTCCTGACGGATGCCGGCCACGAGGTCGTGGGCGTGACCATGAAGACCTTCTGCTATACCGGAAGCGGCAGCCACGGCAAGAGCTGCTGCGGTCTGGACGGCATCGCCGACGCCCGTCGGGTGGCGGTGGCGCTGGACATCCCGCACTACGTCTTCGACGTGGAGGAGGACTTCACCCGGGACGTCATCGACGACTTCGTGGATGAGTACGCCCAGGGCCGGACGCCGAACCCCTGCGTGCGCTGCAACTCCAACACCAAGTTCCGGGACCTGCTGCGCCGCGGCCGGGAGCTCGGGTGCGACCGCATCGCCTCGGGGCACTATGTGCGGAGCGAGCACGGGCCGGACGGCTCGCGGCTCCTTCGAGGGCGAGACGAGGCCAAGGACCAGTCCTACTTCCTCTGGGGGCTGCCTCGGGAGATCCTACCCAAGCTCCTCTTCCCCCTGGGCGACCTCACCAAGCCGGAGGTCCGAGCACGTGCCCGAGCGCTGGAGCTCACCACCGCCGAGAAACCGGAGTCCCAGGAGATCTGCTTCGTGCCCACGGGCGACTACCGGGACCTCCTTCAGAAGCGCCTCGGCTCGGTGCACGCCGCGTTGCAGCCCGGCCCCCTGGTGGATCGGAGCGGCGAGGTGGTGGGCGAACACGATGGGTACGCCGGCTTCACCGTCGGCCAGCGGAAGGGCCTCGGGGGGGGCTTCGACGGGCCTCGATACGTCCTGGAGATCCGCCCGGCGGACCGGGCCGTGGTCGTCGGCGCCCGGGAGGAGCTCTACAGCGACCTCGTGGAGGTCGGGGAGCTCAACTGGCTCACCCCGGAGCCACCCCGGCCCGGCGACGAGCTCTCCGTCCAGCTCCGCTACCGCGCCCCGGCCGTGCCCGCCACCATCCAGACATCCCACGGTCGCCAGCTCCTGGAGCTGCACCAGGAATTCCCCGCCGTCACCCCGGGCCAGTCCGCCGTCCTCTTCCAGGGCGACCGCGTCCTGGGCGGTGGACGGATCGTCCGGGCCGGCCGCCACACCACCCCCGCCCCCGCCTGAGCCAAAGGATCGCGCAGGGCCACCCGCCCCACCGCGAGGAAGGGGCCGAGCAACGCGACGGCCCACCGC
>CAKZOQ010000129.1 GCA_937136445.1 uncultured Gemmatimonadota bacterium | reverse complement strand
GCTTGCGATTCGGGCAACGTTCGGGTACCCTTGCTTCGGGACTTGTTCGGTTTCTCACCGCAGGAGGGCGGGCGGATGCCCCTCACCAAACGTCAGAAGGAAATCCTGGACTACATCGAGGGCTTCATCGACCGACGCGGATACGCGCCGAGCTTCGAGGAGATCGCCGACCACTTCGGCTACTCGTCGCTGGCGACGGTGCATGAGCACCTGAGCAATCTGGAACGCAAGGGATACATAAGAAAGTCCTACAACGAGAGCCGTTCCATCGAGTTGGTGGCGGCGGACAGCTCCGCTCCGTCGGCGGAGCTGCCCCTCCTGGGAACCGTCGCCGCGGGTGTCCCCATCGAGGCCGTCCAGGACTCCGAAACGCTGGCCGTTCCGCCGGACATGGTGCGGCGGCAGCGGGACAACTATGTGCTCCGGGTGGAGGGGAACTCCATGATCGAGGAGCAGATCCGGGACGGAGACTACATCGTGGTCCAGGCGCAGGAGACCGCGGAGGACGGGGAGATGGTGGTGGCGCTCGTGGGGGGCGAGTCCGCCACGGTGAAGAAGCTCTACCGGGAATCCGGCGACCGCGTCCGGCTCCAGCCGGCGAACCCCAGCATGGAGCCGATCTTCGTGTCCGCCGACGACCTCCGCATCCAGGGGATCGTCGTCGGTGTCATCCGGAAGTACTAGCGCCATGCGGACGCCCTTCGCCGTCGGCCGACTGGATCGGCGCACCCGCGAGGTGACCTGGGTGCGGGCTGCTCCCCCGGCCCCCTTCCCCGGTCCCTGGTCGGTGGCCTCCCGGGTCCGGGCCGCCCCTGCGCAGGACCAGCCCGAGCCATCGCCCGACGAAGGGGCCGACCCCGCCTCGGATCCCATGGAGGACGCTGGGACCCCCACGGCGCATGACCTCCCCGCCGACGGGACCCAACTCCGGCTCCTCTAGCTCCGGGTGCCCGGGCTCCGGCCGAGGGCGCCGATTGCTCTAGCCCCGGCTCGCCGTCCGCAGACGCTCCAGCGCCTCGGACGCCGCCCCGGAATCCACCGATTGCCGTGCGGCCCCCACGGCCTCCTCCAGCGTCTCCGTGGCGCCGCCCACATAGATGGCGGCGGCGGCGTTGAGGAGCACCACCGTCCGTGGGGCGCCCTCCTCGCCGTCCAGTACGCTCCGGATGATCCGGGCGTTGTCCTCCGGCTGGCCCCCGAGAAGGTCCGGAAGGGCCACCTCCTCCAGTCCGAAGTCCCCTGGGGAGATCTCGTACTCGGTGACCCCCTCCTCGGAGAGCTCGGCCACCCGGGTGGCACCGGCAGGGCTGATCTCATCCATCCCCGGGCTGCCGTGGACCACCAGGGCGCGAAGGTGACCCAGCTCGGCGAGCCCCCGCACCGCCAGTCCCAGAAGGTCGGGATCCGCTACCCCGACGACCTGCCTGCGCGCCCCCGCCGGATTGGTGAGCGGGCCCAGGACGTTCATGAGGGTGGTGATCCCCAGACCTCTCCGCACCGGCCCCACATGGCGCATGGCGGGATGCAGCAGCGGCGCAAACATGAAGACGATCCCCGCCTCCTCCAGCACGTCGCCCATCTCCTCGGGAGTCATCTCGATGCGGACGCCCAGCGCCTCCAGGACGTCGGCGCTCCCGCTTCGCGACGTGAAGGAGCGGTTGCCGTGCTTGGCCACCCGGACCCCGGCGCCCGCGGCCACCAGCGCGGCCGCCGTAGAGATGTTGAAGGTGGTGACCTGGCCTCCTCCGGTCCCCGCGGTGTCCACCAGGGTATCCGCGTGGGAGGCCCGCACAGGAACCATGGCCTTCCGGAGCGCCCGGACGCCGCCGGCCACCTCGGAGGGGTGCAGCCCCTTGGCCCGGAGGCCCACCAGGAGCCCGGCCATCTGGATGTCGGTGGCCTCCCCGGCCATGAAGCGGTCCACCGCAGATTCGGTCTCGTCGGCGGTGAGGTCCCCTCCTGCGGCGACCTTTTCGAGGAGGGTGGCGAGCGGGGGGGCGTCGGAAGACGTCACGGAGGCGGTCCTGGCTGGATGGGAAGAGCCGAAATCCTAATGGCGGTGCGGCTTTTCGGTCAATCGGCGTCGTCATCCGCAGCCGGTTGACTCCCCCCCGGGGGGCGGTACCTTTCCGGCGTGGAACCCGGAGACCCCATCCGCCTCCAGATCGTGCTCCATTACGACGGCTCGTCCTTTCATGGCTGGCAGCTCCAGCCGGACCAACGCACCGTCCAGGGAGAGGTCCAGGCGGCGCTCGCCCGCCTCACCGGCGAAGAACGGACCGTCATGGGGTCCGGGCGAACCGACGCCGGCGTCCACGCCACCGGCCAGGTCGCCTCCTTCCAGGTCCCTGCCCGCTGGGATGCCGCCGAGATGCACCGAGCCCTCAACGCCGTCCTTCCCAGGGACATCTGGGTCCAGGCGGTGCGTCGGGTGGACACCTCCTTCCACCCCCGCTTCGACGCCCGCCGTCGCCGCTACCGCTACCGGGTGGCCACCGACCCCGCCGGCGCCTCCCCCTTCCACCGGCATTGGTGCTGGCCGCTGGGTGAGGCGTTGGACCGCACGCTCCTGGACCGGGCGGCCACCCTCCTCCCCGGCACGCGCTCCTTTCGGGCCTTCGCCAAGGCCGGCCAACCGGAGCGGGG
>CAKZOQ010000128.1 GCA_937136445.1 uncultured Gemmatimonadota bacterium | reverse complement strand
GGACTCCACCCGAAAGACGGCGCGACCCGCCCCGGTTACCGCCACACGCACCCCGTCGCCCCCCTGCGCCACCATGACGCCGACGATGGCGTACTTGGAGGCCGGGTTCGGGAACTTGGCGTAGGCGGCCCGGCGCGGGATGGGAAAGTGGACGGCGGTGATGATCTCGTCCGCCTCCAGCGCCGTCATGAACATCCCCCGGAAGTAGTCGTCGGCGTGGATCTCCCGCCGGTCCGTCACCACGGTGGCCCCCAGCGCAACCAGCGCCGCCGGATAGTCCGCCGCGGGGTCGTTATGGGCCACGGATCCCCCCAGCGTCCCCTTATTGCGGACCTGGGCGTCGCCGATGCCCAGCGCCATCTCCGCCAGGCCGGGGATTGCGTCCTGCACCGCGTCGGAGTCGGCCACCTCGGCGTGGGTGGTCATGGCGCCGATGCGAAGGGTGTCCCCCTCCCGGCGGATGCCCCGGAGCTCCGCCACGTCGCGGAGGGACACGAGGTCGGACGGGGCGGCCATGTCCAGCTTCATGACCGGGAGCAGGCTCTGCCCTCCGGCAAGTAGCTTGCCGTCGTCGCTCTCCCGGAAGGCCGCCAGGGCGTCGGAGAGGGAGGCGGGCCGATGATAGTCGAAGTTCTGCACGGTCGCCTCCTCAGGCCTGGGCCGCGTGGATGGTCTTCCACACCCGCTCGGGCGTGGCGGGCATGTCCAGGTGGGTCACACCGAGATCCGAGAGGGCGTCCACCACGGCGTTGATCACCGCTGGCGGGACCCCGATGGAGCCGACCTCGCCCACTCCCTTCACCCCCAACGGGTTGTGGGTACACTCGGTGGTGTGCCGCCCCAGCGTGAACGACGGCAGGTCCGCCGCCCGGGGCATGGTGTAGTTCATGTACGACCCGGTGACGAGCTGCCCGCTCTCGTCGTAGACCGCCCGCTCGAAGAGCGCCTGCCCGATCCCCTGGGCGAGCCCGCCGTGCATCTGGCCGTCGACGATCATGGGGTTCACCACCGTCCCCACGTCATCGGCGCAGGTCACCTGGACCAGCTCCACCCGGCCGGTCTCCGGATCCACCTCCACCTCCACCACGTGGGCCCCCGCCGGGAAGGTGAAGTTGGCCGGGTCGTAGAAGGCCGTCTCGTCCAGCCCGGGCTCCAGGTCCTCCGGGTAGTCGTGGGGCACGTACGCCGTCATGGCCACGTCCCCCAGCGAGGTCTCCTTGTCGGTGCCTACCACGCGGAACACCCCCTTCTCGAACTCGACGTCGTCGGGGGAGGCCTCCATCATGTGTGCCGCGATCTTCCGCCCTTTGTCCACCACCTTCTCCATGGCCTTGTAGATGGCGTTGCCACCCACGGCCAGGGAACGGGAGCCGTAGGTGCCCATGCCGAAGGAGCTCTTCTCGGAGTCGCCGTGGACCACCTCAACCTGGTCGATGTCCACCCCGAGGTGGTCGGAGACGAGCTGCGCGAAGGTGGTCTCGTGGCCCTGTCCGTGGCTGTGGGTCCCGGTGTAGACGGTGACCGAACCCGTGGGATGCACCCGGATCTGGCCCGACTCGTAGAGCCCGGCCCGGGCCCCCAGGGCACCCGCGACGGAGGACGGCGCGATGCCGCACGCCTCCACGAAGGTGCTGATGCCGATGCCCCGGCGCCGACCACGGCTCCGGGCCTCCTCCCGGCGATCTTCGAAGCCCTCGTAGTCCGCGAGCTCCAGGGCCATGTCCAGCGTCGCGTGGTAGTCCCCCGAGTCGTACTCCAGGGCCACCGGCGTGGCGTAGGGGAACGTGTCGATGAAGTTCTTGCGGCGGATCTCCACCGGGCTCATCCCGAGCTCCGTAGCGGCCTTGTCCACGAGGCGCTCCACCAGGAAGGCCGCCTCCGGGCGGCCGGCGCCGCGGTAGGCGTCCACCGGGACGGTGTGGGTGAAGACCGCCTGCACCCGTCCGTGGATGGCCGGCGTCCGGTAGCAGCCGGCGAAGAGGGTGCCGTGCAGGTAGGTGGGGACCACCGAGCCGAAGGTGGAGAGGTAGGCCCCCAGGTTGGCCTTGGTGTCCACCCGAAGTCCCAGGAAGGTGCCGTCGGCCGCCAGCGCCAGCTCCGCATGGCTGACGTGGTCGCGGCCGTGGGCGTCGGTCTGGAACGACTCGGACCGGGTGGCGGTCCACTTCACCGGCCGTCCCAGCCGGCGGGCCGCCCACACCACCACGACCTCCTCGGCGTAGTGGAAGATCTTGGAGCCGAAACCGCCGCCCACGTCCGGCGAGACCACGCGGAGCTTGTGCTCCGGGAGACCCATGACGAAGGCCCCCAGAAGGAGCCGGATGAGGTGGGGATTCTGGCTGGAGGTGTAGAGGGTCGTCATGTCCGAAGAAGGGTCGTACTCGCCGATGGCCACCCGGGGCTCGATGGCATTGGGGATGAGGCGCTGGTTCACCAGGTCGAGCGTCACCACGTGGTCGGCCCGCGAGAAGGCCTCTTCGGTGGCTGCCTCGTCGCCGATCTCCCAGTCGAAGCAGACGTTCCCGCCCACGTCGTCATGGACGAGGGGTGCCCCGTCGGCCACCGCCGCGTGGATGGAAGCGGCGGCGGGCAGGTCCTCGTAGTCCACCTCGACCAGGCCAGCGGCCTCTTTGGCCTGCGTCCGCGTCTCCGCCACCACCACCGCCACCGCATCCCCGACGTGGCGCACCGTCTCCGCGGCCAACGGGGGGTGGGGGGGCTCGGCCATCGGTGAACCGTCGCGGTTGTGGATGAGCCAGCCGCAGGGCAGCGATCCGACGCCGTCTTCGGCCATCTGGGCGCCGGTGAGGACCGCCACCACTCCGGGTGCCCTCTCCGCCTCGGTGGCGTCGAGTCCGGCGACCCGGGCGTGGGCGTGGGGCGACCGGACCAGGTGGGCGTAGAGCTGCCCCGGCCGGTCGATGTCGTCGGTGTAGCGGCCCCGTCCGGTGAGGAAGCGGGCGTCCTCCTTGCGGCGTACCGCAGCGCCGATTCCGGTGTCGCTCATGACGCACCTCCCATGGCCCGGGCCCCTTCCTGTACGGCCAAGACGATGTTGTGGTAGCCGGTGCAGCGGCAGAGGTTGCCCTCCAGCCACTCGCGGACCTCGGCCTCCGAGGGGTCGGCGCTCCGAGCGGCCAGGTCCAGGGCGCCCATGACCATGCCGGGGGTGCAGAAGCCACACTGCAGCCCGTGGTGCTCCTTGAAAGCGGCCTGCATGGGATGCAACTCGCCCGGACCCGCGATCCCCTCGATGGTCGTCACCTCGGATCCGGCCACATCCACCGCGAGGATCGTGCAACTCTTCACCGATCGCCCGTCCACCAGCACCGTGCACGCCCCGCACTGGCTGGTGTCACAGCCGACGTGCGTGCCCGTGAGGTCGAGGTGGTCGCGGAGGAGCTCGACGAGGAGGGTACGACTCTCGACTTCGGTGGTGCGTTGCTTCTCGTTCACCGTAAGCGTCACGGGGGGCATGGCACCTCCTGCACGTCGGTCAGTGGCAGCCCGCGGAGGATGGCGAGCCGCACGGGACGTCCAGAGTGCGCCGCCTTCGCCGACGCGTCAAGAAATCCCCGGACGGGGAGCCGGACCGCCACCCGAGTACCCCGGCCCTCCTCGCTCTCCACTGAGATTTCACCCCCACAGGCGTCCACCGCCGACCAGGAACCAGAAGGCGCCGTCCACCGGATCGATGGCGGGGAAGGTCTCGTTCCGGTCGGGCAGGGAAACCACGCCTCCGTCCACGAGCTCGACCGTGACCGGCACGATGCTACGACGCCATAGCATGGAGATCAGGGATGGTAGTTCACGAGCGGCAGCACCCGCCAGGACGGCTTGTTCCACGCGATGTTCAGGAGCCCGATCTGAACCCCATGGAGTTCCTCGGCGATGTTCAACAGCCCGATGCTCAGGCCCCTCTGCTCACCACGAACGTCGTTGAAGGCCGCCACCGAGACACCCCGGAGCCGTCCGTCCTCCTCGATCTTCATGTAGGCGGACGCTACCACCAGTCCGTGGATGTCCGTGGCGCCGACGCCGAATCCTGCGATGGCAAGCCCGGTGATGCTCGACGCGCCCATGCCGACGCCCGCCAGACTCACGCCCTCGAGTTCGCCTCCCGACCCCACCCCGACGCCCCCCACGGTGAGGCCCCTCGCGCCCTCCCCGGCACCCACTCCCACGCCGCCTACCAGGATGCCCCGGGACCGTCCCCCCACCCCGACGCCCAGGCCGCCCACGGCCAATCCCGTGAGGTCTCCACCGAGGCCCAGACCCAGACCCCCCACCACCATCCCCTCGAGGTCAGCGCCTCCTCCGGCGCCGAGCCCACCCACCACCACCCCGCGGATGTCGCCGCCCGTGCCGACGCCCAGGCCACCGACCATGAGGCCTTCCATGTCGCCGCCGCTGCCCACGCCGAGTCCCCCTACCGCCACCCCACGGAGGGAGCGACCGGAGCCCATCCCCAGCAGTCCCATCCCCACGCCGGAGAAGGCGTCCTCCACCGCCACTCCGACGCCCAGCGCCACACCGGCCAGCTCGTCGGCCCCGGTGAGGGGGAGCCCCAGGGCCAGACCCTCCACCCGGCCGGTGGCCTCGTCGTGAGGCGACCAGATCGTGGCGTTCAGACCTCGGACCCGGTCCAGACAACGGTCCCGGAAGTTGAGCCTCACCCCGTCCAACCGGCACACATCGCCGATCCCCAGGCCGACATCGCCCACGGCGATCTTGAGTCCCTGGGCCGACACGTGGAGGGGGAGGGCCGGAACCGCGAGCAGCGCGGCGAGGAGAAGGCCGACGGGGAGTCGCCCCGTGGAGGTCGGCGAAGGCTTCATGGCGACGGATGGGGACCGGGAAGTGGCTGCAGCCCCCTACGACGCCGGTTCGCCTCCGGTTTCGCCTCCTGGAGCCGGCCCGCCCATCCCCGATCCATCCCCCCGGTGGGCGGGCCCTCAGCTCCCGCAGAAGCTCCAGGGCGGCGCCTCGGCGAAGAGCCGCTCCAACTCCGCCACCAGCGTACGACCCTCCTCGGTGGAGACCAGGAACGCCCA
>CAKZOQ010000127.1 GCA_937136445.1 uncultured Gemmatimonadota bacterium | reverse complement strand
TGCCAGCCCGAGGGGCTCATGCGGTTCAGTACGGCGGCGAAGCGATCCTCCGGCTCTGCCGGATCGAAGGTGTGGGTGGCGGCGTGGAGCTTCTCGAAGGGGATGCCCCGGCGCTCCAGCTCGGCGAAGAGGGGCTTGAACCAGTCAGGGTGTTCGTAGAGGATGCCCAGCGGGCGACGTTCGGACGTGGTCATGGGGGTCTCTCAGGAAAGGGGCAGGTACGAAAAAACGGCCGCGACTCGGGCGAGAGTCGCGGCCGTCGGGCCTCCAGGGGTCCCGGGGATTCCGGGCTGGGGACGCTACATCGATGCACCCCGACCCGGCCGCTCGTCTCGCAGGGGAGAGAAGCGACAACACATCCAGGCCATACCGGGCAGGGGCGTCTTCATGGTCTCGACCATACACCAAGGTGGAAGGAAGTCAACGATCGTCGGGTTCACGTCGAGGTCAGCCGGTCCGCACCCGGGCCATGCCTCCGTCCACCCCCACCACCTCGCCGGTGACCCAGCCGCCATCCGGGGTGATGAGCCATTCCAGGACCCGAGCGATCTCGTCGGGCTCGCCGATCCGCCCCACCGGGTGCATGGCGCGGGAGGTCTCCAGGCTCTTCTCGTTGGAGGTGATCCGGGAGGCCATGGGGGTGTCCACCAGACCCGGCGCCACCGCGTTGAATCGCACCCCCCGTCCGGCGTAGCTGGCCGCCGCAGCCCGCACGAGCCCCTCCACCCCGGCCTTGGCCGCCGCCACCGCCTCGTGGTTGGGGAGCCCCACCCGGGCGGCGGAGGAGCTGACGAATCCGAGCCCTCCGCCCTCCCCTCGGGCCAGGATCGGCGCCAGGCTCCGTACCAGGGCGAAGGCCGAGGCCAGGTTCTGACCCACCGTGGCGTCGAAGTCCTCCCGGGAGGTCATCCGCGCCGGACGCAGCAGGATGGAGCCCACGCAGTTGGCGCCGCCACGGAGGTCGCCCGGAGCCTCCTCGGCCTGCGCCACAGCCTCGCTCACGGCATCGAAGTCGGTGGCGTCGGCCACCACCGCCGTTCCGCCGAGCTCCTCCGCCGTCTCCTCCACCGACGCCTCGGTCCGCCCCACCACCACGACGTGGGCTCCACGGTCCGCCAGCCGATGTCCGAGTGCCGACCCGATGGCGCCGGAGCCGCCGAGGATCACGTAACTCTGCCCGTCCAGGGAATCCATATCTGCTTCCTCCTGTCCTGTACAATGGTTGAACAACAATAATACAATACTAGTACAGAACCCCAAGGGCGGAGCGAGCATGCGGCGCGGTGGCGGCGCCGGATTCGTCGGCCGCAGACGCACGAACGCCGCCGCGAAGCGTTGGGATGCTCCGCGACGGCGCCGTGACCGCCGGAGGATCGACCGAGGTCGCCCCCGTGCGGGTGGTCAGCTTCCGGTCCGCCTCAGCGGATGGCGTTCGCCGTCGTCAGACGAAGTCGCGTGGTCTGGGCCGGATCCAGCCGGGCGACGGTCTGGAATCGGCTGGGCTCGGTTTCGAAGGCCTCCGCTCGGGCCACACCGGTGGCCCGGACCTGCTCGGCCTGGCACTGGACATGGAACTGGGCGGCCTGACCCGCCGGAAGGGGCCCGAGATCGAAGGACATCCCCACCACCTCGTAGTGGGCGTCCAGCATGGCGGCGGTTCCGTTGTGCAGCTCCACCGGACAGATGGTGGAGGGATCCAGCCGTGCGGCTTTGCTGTCCGCCCGCTCGGCATGACCCACCCACGGGCTGGATGCCGTGGCGCAGGCGGACAGGACAGCCGCCAGGGATACCGCCCCCAGGGCCCAGGTCCATCGCATGGTCCTCATGGTGCCACCTCCTGCCGCGTCGTCCTCGCCGAACCGCGTCCGACACCCTCTTCTTCCTTTAGTGCATGATGATCGCCGTTACGGCGGAATCGCAAGCTCGTTACAGTCTAGGCCCGCCTCATCGTCGGCGTGGGAACCGTTCGAGGGTCCCCAGCGGCCCGCCGCCCCCTCCGGGCTCGCCCCGGATGCTCCGAACATCTCCGCCCCT
>CAKZOQ010000126.1 GCA_937136445.1 uncultured Gemmatimonadota bacterium | reverse complement strand
GGGTCCGGCCGGTCCTGGCCAGCCTGCTGGAGGACACCACCGTCCTGGGGGGGGTGATCCTCGCTTTCGAGCGACCGGCCTGGAGCGCCGGACTGGCGCTTCTCCTGGTTCTGGGGGCGCTCGTCCGTACCCGGAGCAACCTCAGCGCCTTCGCCTTCGGGATGCAGCTCCTCTGGAGTGCCTCTCGACGTCTGGTCTCCCGGCGGGGCGGTTGGGTCCTGGGCGGGTCCCTTCCGGCGTGGCTTCAGGAGGAGCTGGCGCGGCACACCTCGGTGGTGGAACACCTCCGGGGGGTCCCGGGCGCTCTGGTCGGTGCGCCACGGACCCGACCCATCGTCCGGGGCTGGCTGGTGGCAGGCGGCGACGGTCCTCGCTTCGTCTACGGCCCGGGCCGGTGGGTGGACCTGGGCCCCTGGGCCCCCCGCGGCCTCCCCCGGGACCCCCTCCTGCGGCGGGTATCCTACACCCGTCCCGCCGGGGTGGCGCTGTACCTCCCGCTCCAGGGTCCCGGCCGCCTGGCGCTCCGCGACGAGTTGGGCCTCGGCGAGGCCACATCGGAGACCTCATCGCACGGAACTCGCAGCTCCGTGCACGGGTAGCCGCCGCGGCCTCATCCGGTGCAAATCCAGTCACCTGCGTCCAGTCGACACGTCTTGGATGGACGCTTTGACCGTGGAAACAGGCTTTTATAGCTTCAATTTCCGTTCCCAACCCCCTCCCGTCCGACAGACCGAATGTTCTCAAGCTCCCGTGGTCTGGACTCGTTCGACCAGTATCTGCAGGACGTCGAGAAATACCCCCTGATCCAGGATCCGAAGGAGGAGCGGGAGCTGGCCCGACGGGCCCGGAAGGGAGACAAAGAGGCGGCGGAACGATTGGTGACGGCCAATCTCCGATTTGTCATCTCCTATGTGAAGAAGTACCAGGGTCGGGGCCTCGGCCTGGCCGAACTCGTCTGCATCGGGAACGAGGGTCTCCTCAAGGCCGTCAAGAAGTTCGATCCCGACAAGGGCGTGAAGTTCATCTCCTACGCGGTGTGGTGGATTCGCCAGACCGTGCTCCAGGCGCTGGCGGAGCAGACCCGATCGGTGCGGATCCCGCTGAACCAGAACTCCAACCTGGCGAAGCTCTCCCGCACGAACACCCAGCTCACCCAGTCCCTGGGCCGCACGCCCACAGACCAGGAGATCGCCGAGGAGATGGACGAGCCGCTGGAGACCATTCGGGCCCTCCGCCGGGTGGCAGCGTCCGAGCTCAGCCTGGACGCTCCCATCGACCGGGGAGACCGGGACAGCTCGAGCTTCGGCGAACGATTCGCCGGGGTGGAGGGGAGGGACATCGAGGAGGACGTCGAAGCCGGCGCTCGCCGGGAGTTCCTCGAGCAGATGTTCGACGCCTATCTCACCGAGCGTGAGCGGAAGATCCTCTACCTCTACTACGGGCTCGACGACGGCGAGGAGCGAACTCTGGAAGAGATCGGCTCCCTGCTGGGCGTGACCCGCGAGCGCATCCGCCAGATCCGGAACCGCGCCTTCGAGAAGCTCCGGGAGAGCCCCCACGGCGACTCCCTGTCCGGGTTCTGGGCGCCCAACTGACCTCTCGGGCGCTCCAGCGCCCACCCCTACGGAGTTCCTCCGTGCGCCTCCTCGGCCTCCTGCTGGCGTTCCTCGCTGGCTCCCTCCCCTACCCCGCCGAGGCTCAGGGCCAGGCCCCCTCGGACGCCGACGTCCGAACTGCTTCGCAGGCCGACTGGAACGATCCCGCCGTCCTGGAGTTGATGCGCCGGGCAAGGGAGACCCGACAGAGGCCGGTGGCGGACACCGCCCTCCAGTCCTACCAGGCGGAAGGGCGCGGCTTCGTCTACTTCTTCCTGGATCGCCCGGGCTCGGCGGAGCGCACCCTCATCAAGGCCGACCAGGTGGCGCTGGACCTCTACTGGGCTGCGCCCAACCGGACCCAGCAGACCATCGTGGGACTCCGGGACGAGGAGGTACTGCCCACCAACATCCGGTACCACCTGGACCACCTCACCGTGGTCCAGGACGACTTCGGCGACTGGATCACCCTCGGCGAGGGAGACGAGGTCTCGCGGGTCCTCCACCCCATGGGTCCCGGCGCTCCGGGGATCTACGACTACCGCCTCGCCGACTCCCTGACCCTGCGCTACGGAGGGGACGCCACGGAGGTACGGGTCTACGAAGTGGAGGTCCGGCCCAAAGCCCCGGAAATGCCCGGGTTCGTGGGCTCCGTGTACCTGGATCGCCAACGGGCGGCCATCGTGCGGATGGGATTCACCTTCACCCCCAGCTCGTACCTGGATCCCTATCTGGACCACATCCGGATCTCGTTGGACAACGCCCTCTGGCTGGGGGACTACTGGCTCCCCTACCAGCAGGTGGTGGAGCTCCGACGGGAGCTCCCCATCATGGACCTCCAGGCCGGCAGCATCATCCGGGGTCGGTTCGAGATCGGGGGGTACACCTTCAACGAGGTGGACGAGGCCGTCTTCCAGGGCGCGCCCATCCGAATGGTCCCCGAGGCATTCCGCGCCGACTTCCCCTTCGAGCGCGGCCTCTACGACGACCTGGAACGGGAGGGCCTCACCCCGGCCCCACCTCTGGAGGAGGTCCGCTCCCGGGCCCAGGAGCTCCTCCGGGAGCAGG
>CAKZOQ010000125.1 GCA_937136445.1 uncultured Gemmatimonadota bacterium | reverse complement strand
GGCCGTCCGCGGCATCGCGCGCTACCAGGCGGCGGCGGACACCCGCATGGCCGTGATGACCCCCCTCTACCGGGTGACGCGGGAGCGATTCCCGGACCTGGAGCCCTGCTGCGACCCCTTCGAGGTGCGCGTGGGACACCGGGTGGAGATGGCCCAGATCTACGAGAACCCGGCGGCGCCGGAGAACCCTCGCATGCACTTCGTGGCCCACGAGGGCTACTTCGGTCGGGCGGGTCTGTACGGAGAGGAGGACGCGGCCTACTGGGACAACCACATCCGCTTCGCCTTCTTCTGTCGAGCGGTCCTGGAGTGGCTCCCGCGCCTCGGTGACGGCCCGGCCATCCTCCACGCCCACGACTGGCACACCGCCCTGGCTCCGGTCTACCTGCGGACCGTTCTGGCCGGCGACCCGTGGTACGACCGGGTGGTCACGGTCCTCACCGTCCACAACGCGGGATACCAGGGCCACCTGGGCCCCGAAGCGCTGGAGCACCTGGGCCTGCCGGGCCGTCTCTTCCACCCCGACGCCATGGAGTGGTACGGGAAGACGAACCTCCTCAAGGGCGGTCTGAACTTCTCGGACATGGTCACCACCGTCAGCCCCACCCACGCACGGGAGCTCCGGACCCGGACCGGCGGCTTCGGACTGCACGAGACCTTCAACGGACTCCAGGACCGCTTTGTCGGTGTCCTCAACGGCATCGACTACGACGTCTGGGATCCGGCGACGGACCGCGGGATCGAGCGCACCTTCCACCGGGACGACCTCACCGGAAAGGCGGACTGCAAGGCCTGGCTCCAGAACGAGCTGGGGCTCCCCGTCCGCCCCGATGCGGCCCTGTTCGGGATGACGGCGAGGCTCGCCGAGCAGAAGGGCTTTGACATCCTGCTCCGGTCGAAGATGTTCGACGAGCTGGACGCGCAGTGGGTCTTCCTGGGCGAGGGAGAGCGCCGGTACCGAGACGCCCTTGCCGCCCTGGCCGATCGCCTCCCGGACAAGGTCCGGACCTACTTCGACTTCACCGAGGAACGGGAGCACAAGTTGCTGGCCGCCGCCGACTTCCTGTTGATGCCGTCCCTGTACGAGCCCTGCGGCCTGACCCAGATGCGGTCGCAGCGCTACGGAGCCCTTCCGGTGGTACGACGGGTGGGAGGGCTCTCCGATACCGTGGAGGACCGGATCACGGGCTTCGTCTTCGACGAATACCAGCCCTGGGCCCTCACGGAGGCCGTTCGATACGCGGTGGACCTCCACGCCGACCGGGACGCCTGGGAGGACCACGTCCGTGAGGCGATGGGGCGGGACTTCTCCTGGCGGGCCTCGGTGGAACGGTACCAGGACGTCTACCGCGCAGCCATCGCCCACAGGGACCAGCGCACGTCGTGAGTGGCGGTCCGCGCGGCGGGGCCGCTCCTCGCCGCTCCGTGGTCGTCCACGGCCACTTCTACCAGCCGCCGAGGGAGAATCCTTACCTGGATGCCATTGAGAAGCAAAACGGGGCCGAGCCCTTCCACAACTGGAACAAGCGCAGCCGCGTCGAAAGATACCGCCCCAACGCCTATGCCCGCATTTTGAACGAGCAGGGCGAAGTCATCGAACAACACTACGG
>CAKZOQ010000124.1 GCA_937136445.1 uncultured Gemmatimonadota bacterium | reverse complement strand
CGGCGGTCCATGCCCCGGTCGGCGCTCCGGCGGAGGAGCCGGGACGCCACGAAGCTCAGGAGGACGATGGCCACGAAGGTGGCCAGGTTCACCAGGCTGATCTGGGTCCCGGAGATGGTGAACAGCGTCTGGTTGACGATCTCGTCCAGAGCGGACAGGAGTTCGGCGAGGCTCATGGATGGTCCCGGTGGTCCTGCGAAGCGGCAGGGAAGGAGCGGCAGCCGGGGTGGCGGGCCGGTACCCAGGGATTCTGGGTCGGGGAGCGGGGGGCTGTCCAGCGAGGGATCGGCCGGCTTCCGGGGTGGTATCCTTCCTCCCGCCTACTTCCGACCTCTCCCGCCCACCACGGATCCCGCCATGGCCACCGACCGCCTCGTCGTCTACGAGAAGCCCACCTGCACCACCTGCAAGAAGCTGGTCGCCCTCTTCCGCGAGGAGGGGGTGGACTTCGACCGGGTGGACTACTTCGTGGACCCCCTGGACCGGGCGCGACTGGCGGGCCTCCTGGAGAAGGCGGAGGTGACGCCCCGGGAGGCGCTACGGAAGCGGGCCCGGGAGTACAAGGAGCTCGGCCTCGCCGACGAGTCGCTCTCCGACGACGCCCTCCTCGACGCCCTGGCGGAGCACCCCAACCTGCTGCAGCGACCCCTGGTGGAGCGGGGGGATCGGGCGGTGCTGGCCCGTCCTGTGGAGAAGGTGCGGGCGCTGCTGCGCTGAGCCGCCCGTGGAAGGGCCTGGCGGGCGGCCCTCAGCCCCCGGGGGGGGCCGTCCCCGCCCGGGCGCAGAGCTCGTCCCAGCCTCGCTCGCACCCCAGGGCGTAGAGCGCCTGCGGGTGGGTCTCCGTGACGGGTCCCTTGCTTCCCCGGAGAAGGATGGGGAGCTCCTCCAGCGGAGGCTCCTCCTGGATCAGGGCCTCCCCGGCCAGGAGTCGGGCCCGGTTGGCGCATCCGGCCTCCGAGCCCCGCGTACAGGCCCGCTCGAATTCGCCCATGGCTCCCTGCAGGTCCCCGTCGTAGCGGGCGCGGAAGACGCCGAATTCGTTGCAGGCCCACCCGGAGCCCCGGTCGCAGTAGTTCTGCTGCATGACGGGGAGGTAGTCGCAGGCCCGACCGTTGCCGGCGGCGCAGGCCTCCTCCCAGTAGGGCAGGTACTGGCCGGGGTGGTCGTCGCCCAGCCATCCCACGGCGGTGAACCCGGCGAAGACGGCGATCCAGATCCCGGTGGTGACCTTGGCCCGGCGGGCGTCGGCACGGATCTCCAGCGGCTCAAGGGCCTTCACCCGGGCGATGACCGCGAGCGCCGCGGCATCCATGTGGGGGGCGATGAGGTTGAGGAGGGGGACGGGGAGGAGCTTGTCGTAGAAGGTGGGGGCTCCGGCGGCCTCCAGGAGGGGCACCGAACCCAGGACCCCGGCGGCATAGAGGATCCCCCACAGGACCCGCCCGCCCTCGGTGCGGGGGGAGGTGGCGGGGTCGGTGAAGAGGAGGTGCATCCCCAGGAAGACGGCGATGGGGACATAGGCGTCGTAGAAGAAGTAGGCGCCGGTGGTCTGGAGCCAGACCTCCCCGAAGACGCACATGGTGATCACCGCCGTCATGGTCATGGTGGCCACCCCGAAGAACCACTGGCCCGGGAGGGCCGCGGCGAAGATGGCCACGTAGATGAAGGGCGGGATGTTCTGCGTGTCGGCGATGGCCACGCCCTGGGTGATGTCGGTACTTCCGGTGACGATGAGGAGGACGGCGGCCACCGCCAGGGCGAAGGCCGACGGATTGAAGACGTGGGTGTTCCGTCCGTTCCACTCCCGGCGGAGGAATTCCTTCCCCAGGTAGACCACCGGGATCATCAGGAACTGGAAGTAGAAGTAGGGGACGGTGAACCAGAGGAAGAGGTTGATGCTGAAGACCACCGGCACCGCCCCCACCCCCAGGTTCCAGTGCCGCCGACGGTGGAGGTTGAGGAGGGCGTCCATGGCCACCGCCACCAGGATCTGGGCCAGGATGAGGGGCGAGAAGTCGTAGACGCTCCGCACCCACCAGCCCCAGTAGACGAGCACCGACCCCTGGGCGACGAGCTGGATGTAGTGGGGCTTCCGGATCGCCACCTTCAGCGTGAGGGCCTCGTCGGCCTGACGGGCCGAGAGCCACACCCACGCCGTCCAGCCGAGGATGATCCCGACGACGGCAAGGAAGGTGGGGAAGAGGACCGGGTGGGCCCGCACCCCCGGCACCAGCAGGTAGGCGCCGAGCCCCGCCGCCGACAGGAGGGGCGCCACCAGGGCCGTCGGGAACCCTCCCTCCGGTGGGTCCTGCCCGACCGTGGCGTCCGCCGGGACCTCCGGCGGGTGGGAGGGGGCGTCGGTGCGGGTCATGCCAGCTCGTCGAAGGCCGCCCGCACCCGGTCCAGCCCCTCGCGGAGCTCGTCCGCCGGGTTCCCGAAGCCCAGCCGCAGGTAGGAGTCCATGCGGAAATGGTCCCCCGGGACCACCAGGACACCCTTCTCGGTGCGGAGCTTTTCGGCGAACTCGGTGGAGTTCACCTCGGCGTCGTAGCGGAGGTAGCAGATGGCCCCGGCGTCCGGCGGGATGTACCGGAAGCGGCCCTCCTGGGCCTCCATCCAGTCCCGGAGGAGGTCGAAGTTGGACCGGATGATGCCCCGGGTGCGCTCCACGATGCGGCTCCGGGTCTCCGGTTCGAGGGCCAGGGTGGCCAGCCGATCCGAGATGGAGTTGGGGCTGATGGTGGTGTAGTCCGTCCGCCCCCAGAGTTCATCCCGGAGTTCCGCCGGCGCCATGAGCCAGCCCAGGCGGAGCCCCGGAAGGCCGTACGCCTTGGAGAGGGAGTTGGTGCAGAGGACCCGCTCGTGGGCCCCCCAGAAGGAGGCCGTCTCCGGCCCGCCCTGTTCGGCGCCGGCGTACACCTCGTCGGCGAGGATCCAGGCGCCGTGCTCCTCGGTGAGCCGTGCGATGGCCGCACGGGACGCCTCGTTCAGGACGACTCCGGTGGGGTTGTTGGGATTGGTCACCAGGAGGAAGCGCGCGCCCTCCCGGAGGGCCGACTCCAGCGCCTCCAGGTCCGGCTGCCACCCCTCCGACTCCTGGAGGGGCACCGGGATCACCCGGCCGTCGAAGGAGTCCAGGAGACCGGGCACCTGGCCGTAGTTGGGGACCAGGACGGCGGCCGTGCCGTGGGTCTCCATGAGGTGCCAGAAGGCGACGAAGTTGGCCTCCACCCCGCCCACCGTGACCAGCACCGAATCCTCGTCGGCGCCGTCGTACCGGGCCGCGATCCGGGCCCTCAGCTCGTCGGAGCCGTTGGACTGGCCGTAGGTGAGGCGGATGTCGGCGATGTCCAGCTCGGGGCGGCCCGCCAGCTCCAGGAGCTCCCGGGCGGTCATGGGGTGGACCCCGGATTCCGAGAGATTGATCTCCACCCGGTGCTCCCAGGTGGACTGATAGCGCTCCATGGCGAAGGGCGTGTAGCGCACGAGGAGATCCGGGTGGAAGGGGGTGGGACGGCTCGGCCAGGGGATGGTAGAGAGGTGGACCCGAGAGGACAACGACCCGTGCAGGTCCAGGAGGGACGGGTGGGGCGGCACCATTGGGCCCCCCCGGCAACGCTCATTAGATTTCCGCCTGCCATGCCCACCCCGTTACCCCTTCGCCGACGGGGCGCGTCCATCCACATCCGAGGCACGATGCAGAAGGTCCTCCTCGTCATTCTCGACGGCTGGGGTCACTCCGACTTCGGGCCGGAGCCGAACCCGGGCAACGCGGTGGAGCAGGCCTCGGTGCCTCGCTTCCGCGCCCTCTACGACGGCCACCCACGGACCCGCCTGGCCTGCTCCGGCGAGGACGTGGGACTTCCGGCGGGCCAGATGGGCAACTCGGAGGTGGGGCACCTGAACCTGGGCGCGGGCCGAGTGGTCTATCAGGACATCGCCCGGGTGGACCGGGCGGTGGCGGAGGGCACCCTGGCCGAGGCGCTGGGCCTTCCGCAGACGGTGGAGCGGCTGCGGCGGGACGGAGGCACCCTCCACCTGGTGGGGCTGGTGAGCGACGGCGGGGTCCACAGCCACGTCCGCCACCTGGAGGCCATCCTCGACGCCCTCCCCACGGATCTGGCGGTCCGGATCCACTGCATCACCGACGGCCGGGACACCTCCCCCACCAGCGGAGTGCGCCACGTCGCCCGCGTCCAGGAACGGTGCGAAGAGGCGCCAGGCTGGGCCGTGGCCACCGTCTGCGGCCGGTACTTCGCCATGGACCGGGACCGGCGCTGGGCCCGCACCGAGAAGGCCTGGGGGGCCATCGTCCTGGGTGAATCCGAGGTCGTGGAGGACGACCCGCTCTTCCTCGAGGAGCGCTACGCCGAGGACGTCACCGACGAGTTCGTGCCGCCGGTGGTGATCCGCGGGGCCGGGGAGGAGGGGATCCACGCGGACGACGCCGTCCTCCTCTTCAACTTCCGCGCCGACCGCATGCGCCAGCTCACGGCGGCGCTGACGCTGGAGGGCTTCGACGACTTCCCACGGCATCGAGGACCCTTCGCGGGGGTGACCACCCTCACCCAGTACGAGCCTGCCTACCCCGTGCAGGTCGCCTTCCCTCCCCGGGAGATCCCCCGGGTCCTCTCGGAGGTCGTGGCCGACGCCGGGCTGCGGCAGCTCAAGGCGGCGGAGACCGAGAAGTACGCCCACGTGACCTACTTCTTCAACGGCGGGGAGGAGGGCGCCGTGGAGGGCGAGGAACGGGCTCTGACCCCCTCTCCACCGGTGGCCACCTACGACCTCCGACCGGAGATGAGCGCCCGCGGCGTCTGTGACTCGGTGCTGGAGGGCCTCCGTGGCGGGGAGGTCTCCTTCATCCTGGTGAACTTCGCCAACCCGGACATGGTGGGGCACACCGGCTCCATCCCCGCCGCCGTCACGGCGGTGGAGACGGTGGACGGATGCCTGGGCGAGCTCCTGGACGAGGTGGAGCGCCAGGGGGACTGGGTGGCGCTGGTCACCGCCGACCACGGCAACTGCGAGCAGATGCTGGACGCGAACGGAGCCCCCCACACGGCCCACACCACCGAGCCCGTGGACCTGGTGGTCTTCGATCCGTCGGGGGGGACCCCCTCCATCCGGCCCACCGGGCGCCTCGCCGACGTGGCCCCCACCGTCCTCCGCTACCTGGGCCTGGAGCGCCCCGGGGAGATGACCGGGATTCCGTTGACGGAGGACGGCTGATGGAGGCGCTGGACGAGGTGCTGCAGCGGGCCTTTCGGCATGCCGACGACGGCGAGTGGGATGCGGCGGCAGAGCTCCTCCGGGAGCAACTCGAGGAGTACGAGGACGCGCCGGAGATCCACTGCTGGCTGGGCGTCGCCGAGCGGGAGCTGGGCATGCAGGGCATCGCCTACGAGCGCTTCAAGCGGGCGCTGGCGCTGGACCCCCAGGACCCGCACGTCCTGGCCACCGCCGGCAACGCCCTGAGCCACTTCGCCGATCCCGACGCCGAGTCGGCGCTCCGGGCGGCGGCCCTCACCGCCCCGGACTACGCCATGGGCCGGATGCTCTACGGCGCCTACCTCTCCCGGGAGGGGTTCGTGGAGGACGCCCTGGACGAACTCACCGCGGCGCGGGAGCTGGACCGGGACGACCCGCAGATCGCGTACGAGCTGGGGGTGGCCCTTCAGCTCGACGAGAAGCCCGAGGCCGCGGCGGCCGCGGTGGGCGAGGCGGTGGCGCTGGATCGCCGGGACCCCTGGATCCGCGCCGTCTTCGGGCTGCTGCTCCTGGAGGTGGACCGGTGGGAGGAGGCCGCCGGGGAGCTCTCCGAGGCGGCGCGTCTGGCTCCCCACGACGTGGAGGTCCAGGCTGTCGCCAGCCTGGCCGCCTCGGCGGTGGGCGACGAGGGGCTGGCCTTCGAGATGATGGAGAGGGCGCGCATGCGGGGACGGGAGGGCGATCAGGCCCTCCTTCAGGCCGTGGAGGATCGGCTGGCCCAGGGGAGCGAGGCCGCCGACCGCCTCCTGCGGGAGAACCTGGCGCCGGACATGCTCCGGCGGAGGCTCGCCGAGCGTCCGTAGCGGCGGAATGCGTGGGTGCCAGCCTTGGCGCGCAGGGCGTGAATCTACCGGGCCTCCGCTTACCCCCCGGTCCTTTGGCGGGCGTCTACATCAGCAATAGCTCACCCACTCGACACCGTCCGGTACCCACTCTCCCCGCTCTGTGGCCCGCGCTCTCGCGCGCACCCTCAGGCGACAGATGCCGGTACTCTCCCCTCGTCGAACGATGGTGAGAAACTCGACGACCGCCTGGATGGCATCCGGCGTACGCGCCTCGATCGAATCGACGCGGAAATGCGCACCGCCATCGAGCTCCTCGCAGAACGTCGCGGTGGGGCATCGAATGGCCTCTTCAGTAGAAATCGAAGCATCGAAGCCCGTTCTCGCCTTGAAGGAAGCCCGATCGCTGATCACCTCGGCCTTCTCTTCCAAGGCGACGACGTACGAGTCGAGATCCATGCTCAGAGGGCCCTCCTCGCGGTTCCAGAATCTGGCTCCCTCAACCTTACTCAGACCCTGTTCTACCAAAACTTGCAGAGCTGGGGCAGCATCTGGGGGTGGGACCTGGAGCACCATTGTCGTCAACAATATCGCTAGCGTGTTCATCTTGGCTCCTCATGGCTTACCACTGTACACTGTTCTTGCAATGGTTCTCCCAATAGGTAGCAGTTGGCTCGTCATCACCCCATCGGTGATGGGCCTCCTCGTGCCAAAGCAGACCACCGATAGTCTCGCCGCTCTGAATCCATCCTAGCGGAGTCATGACGGTGTAGGGCCACCCAGCGGTCATGTAGGACCAGTGATTTGAGATGGGCGCATGACGTATCCAGTTGCTCTCAAACCGGTTATAGATGCTACCATACATTGACGCACACGTCGGATCGCCCGTGTACTGCATCAACGCCAGAATCACCGCAATCTCATCACACTGCTCCTGTGTGAGATGGTACTGCCCTACGAAGTGGGTGTAACTACCATCGCAGTCCGGAGGCACCAGGATCTTGGAGGGCGGATCGACCGCTCGGATGATCCCAGGGCTGGTCGGACTCTCAGAATCGGTGCAGGCGTAAAGTCCCAGGACAACTGGTAGAAGTGTCACGCCAAGTAGTTGCCTGATCCCAACTCGCACAAAAGCCTCCGTATTCCGAATTAACCCGCTCGTTTCGGCCTCGTTGGCGGCCGCGAGCCGTCCTAGCCGCCACAGTTCGCTGGAAGTCCATATCTCGGTGCGGCAGGAATGGCAAGTAGGCTACTCGTTCGGTTTGCGGGTAACTTCGGATCTTTCTGCTTGGCCGTCGTCGGATGTTGGTGCTGATGTCGGTACCGCGCAGCCCCTCCAGGGCTGCCAGCATTACCTTGTGATCTTCCCAGCCGTGTCACGGTTTGTGAGAATCAGGATATCATGGCTGTTGATCCGTACTCAGGTCCGTGATCTTGTCGAGGGGCACCGTCATCTCCTTTCGGACCAGGATGCCACGCCAGACCTTGAGCGCCCGTTTGGTCAGCACGCAGCGCATCTGTTCCAGGTAGCGCCCGGTGACCCAGTGTCCGACGATGAGCCAGACGGGGAGGTGCGGGATCCCGACGACGCTGAGGACGCAGAGCAGCGTGCCCGAGAGGAGCCAGTAGCTCTTCACCTTCGGGTTGAACTCGGCTTCCTCCAGGATCACCTCGGAGGAGAGGGGGTCGGGGGTCATCGGGTCCTGGGCCGGAGGAGCAGGGTTGGGTGGCGTCCCGGGGTCGCATGCCCCTTCTCACTGGGAATCCTTCACCGGGACGGCGGCCGCGGGTTCCGACATCGGGGGGCCGCAGGTAGAGCGTCCAGGGTCTCCGGGCCTTTCCCGCTCCCTGCGCCCTGGTGAGATTCGGGTGCCCCGCGAACCCCGTCCGACCAGGAGTCGAGCCCCCGTGAGTCGTCTCGCCATCCCCGTGGACCGCCACACCCTGGACAACGGGCTGCGCGTGGTCCTCTCCCACGATCCCTCGGTGCCCGTGGTGGGCGTGAACCTCTGGTACGGCGTCGGCTCCCGCAACGAGCGGCCGGGCAGGACCGGCTTCGCACACCTCTTCGAGCACATGATGTTCCAGGGCTCCGCCCACGTGCCCAAGAACCGCCACTTCGAGCTGGTGGAGCGGGCGGGGGGCAGTCTCAACGCCACCACCTGGTTCGACCGGACCAACTACTTCGAGACGGTCCCGTCGCACCACCTGGACCTGGCCCTCTGGCTGGAGTCGGACCGGATGGGCTGGATGCTCCCGGCCATGGACCAGGAGAAGCTGGACAACCAGCGTGACGTCGTGAAGAACGAGAAGCTCCAGCGCTACGACAATCGGCCGTACGGCGACTGGGACGAGCGCCTCCAGCGGCTGGTCTACCCCGAAACCCACCCCTACCACCACACCGTCATCGGCTCCATGGAGGACCTGGACGCCGCCACCCTGGACGACGTGGCCGACTTCTTCCGGACCTTCTACGTGCCGGACAACGCGGTGCTCACGGTGGCGGGGGACTTCGACCCGGCCGACGTCGTGGGGCGCATCGAGCGCTGGTTCGGCGGCATCGAGCCGGGTGGGGAGATCCCGGCCCTCCCCGGCGAGCCGCAGCTTCCGGACCCCCTCCCCGAGGTGGTGCGGGACCACTCGGTGTCCCAGGTGCCGCTGCCGCGGGTGATCCTCGCCTATCGCATCCCCCCCTTCACCGATCCGTCCTTCACCACCGCCGACGTCATCCGGGGGGTCCTGGGGACGGGCCGCGGGTCCCGGCTCTACCGTCGGTTGGTGCGGGAGGAGCGGGTCGCCAAGGACGTCGTCGCCTTCGCCTTCCCCCTCCTCACCGGCGCGTCGATGATGCTGGTGTGGGCCACCGGGTACCCCGGGGCCACGGTGGAGGAGCTGGAGGAACGGGTGATGCGGGAGGTGGCGGGACTGGACGACGTCGCCCCCGAGGAGACGGAGCGGGCCATCGCCCTCATGGAGACGGATCTGGTGCGGCGGCTGGAGCGAGTGGGCCAGCGGGCCGACCTACTCTCCA
>CAKZOQ010000123.1 GCA_937136445.1 uncultured Gemmatimonadota bacterium | reverse complement strand
GGCCGGGCAGCGACTACGCAGGCTATGAAGATGTCAACGAGTCACCGGACGGGCCAGCATCGCGAGGACCCGTCGACGGTCGACCTCCTTCACGATGGAATGCACGGGGAGGGTTCGCAACGCTCGTGCAAGCTCGCGGGCCCCCGGGGCATGGACGTCCGGGCCACCCCCGAGCGCCTCCAGCTCCGGCAGATCGGGGAGCGCCCGGGGGTATCCCCGGGCCACCCCCCCTCTCCGCGCCGCCGGGGAGTCGAGCGCTCGAGCGACCGACGCAGAGGCCCGCACCGGATACCGGAGGTACCCGCAGTCCTCCTCGGCCAGTGGGCGACAAGGGCTCACCCCGGAGACCCCCTGAAGCGCCTCGTCCCATCGACGCGCCTGCGACCGGCGGTCCGGGCCTCGGCCGAGTGCCAGGGCTTCGTGGCGGAGGACGCACGACGCCGCGAAGGCGGGCATCCCCGAGGCAGGCGTGGGCAGGTGCAGCGTCGTTTCGCCGAGGCCGAGCCCGGGCAGGGTCTGGGGTACGCCGAACAAGAGCGGGCGGCCCAGCCCCCACTGCGCCAGGCTCAGTGCGAAAGCCTTCGCCCCCATACCGGTCGAGGCGGCATCCGGCAGGGGGATGGCCGCCGGAGGGAGGTCCTCCTCCCGCCGCACCAGGAGCGCCCCACCCACGCCTCCGGTCCACCCCTTTCCGCGTCCGAAGCTCAGGACGGTCAGATCCCCGAAGCGGCCCCATCCCTGGCCCTGCCAGGCACTCCCGTTGCCCTGCGCCGCGTCTTCGATGAGCAAGGCGCCCCGCTGGACGCAGAGTTCCTGTAGGGCGCCCCAGTCCAGGGGAAATCCATAAAGGCTGTTGGCGACCACTGTCGATGCCCCGGCGTCGAGACAACTCCGGACGGTGCCCAGGTCCGGCGCGAGGGTCGTGGGCTCCACATCGTAGAAGACCGCCGGGACGTCACCGGCCAGGGCAGCCGTGGCGACATCGAAGCAGGTGTAGGCGGGGAGGGCGACCGGTCGCCCGGGCGCACGAGCCCTCGCCCCGGACAGCGCCAACTGGAGCGCATGGGTACCGCTGCCCGTGAGGATCGCCCGCTCCGCCCGGAACTCCGACTGGAGGTGTTCTGCCAGGCGCTCCAGCGGGCCCTCCGCCCCGATGGCGGCATCGAGGGCCGCCGAGAGGATCCGACCCAGCGCCAACGGCGAATAGGCCGGGAGCTGCCAACGGATCAAGGGAGCAGGCGCGAGATCCGCGGACCCACGATCCGGGTCACCGGAAGGGGCAGGCGCGTCCAGAGGGCGACGGCCATCCGGTACTTCGGGTCGTCGGGATCCGGGGGGCCGCCCTCCTTGCCCGGCGGCGACCACTGATTCCAGGGGAGGGGGTGGTCCTCTCCGCCCCACTGCTTCTTGAATCGGTGCGTACCGGACCCCGGTGAGCACCGTCCGAAGTCGAAGACCGCTGCCCCCCGCTCCACACAGGCCTCCATGAGCGACCAGTACAGCAGCATGTTGGGCGCGAGACGGCTGTGCTCCCGGAGGGCGCCGGCCCACGTGATCTCGTACTGACCCTGATAGAGGAACCCGAGCCCGGCCGCAACCGCCTGCCCCTCGTGCTGGACCGTACAGGCCAGGACCTCGTCGGGGAGATGTTCGAATATGGCCTCGAAGAAGGCCTTGGGGAGTACGGGGGTACCCAGGCTCCGCATGGTGATGGCGAAGATCTCGTAGAAGTCGTCGAGGAGCTCGCCCCCCCCGATGCGGGCCTCCATGCCCTCTTTCATGGGTCGTCGGACCTGGCTCCTCACCTTGGAGCGGAGGACGTCCTCCCAGAGGACCTTGGGATCGTCGGGGAGGGACAGCTTCACGGTGATCCTCCGGTCCGTCGTTTCCAGGTCGCCGGGCAGCGGCATGGAGTTCCTGAGCTCCAGTACGTCGACCCCGAGGCGACGAGCCTCCTCCACCGCCCAGTCCCCCAGGAGTCTGCGAGCTTCCGGGAGACCTACCGGCCCTCCGTAGTTGAGGAAGGGCATCGACATCAGGTAGTCCCCGAAGAGCAGACTCCGGACCCGCACAAGGGGGAGGACGCCCACCAGAGACCCATCGGGGTCCCGGGCTGCCACCTGACGGGTCTTGTGTCCCAGACCTGCCTGCAACACCTCGTTCCAGGCGTAGAGGTGGAAGACCGTGCCCTCCGGCGCCTCGCGGACCAGCGCGTCCCATTCACCCGGATCCCCCTCGAACGCCTGGATGGTCAGGGACGAGGACGTCTCGGGGGACAACTGCGTCATATCGAGTCTCGTGGCGGTCGGAGAGGGCGCATGCAGACAAGCTATCCAGACGCCTGGGCCGACGGGACCCCCGCAGCCGAAGGACGGCGCCGTGGCTCTGTCAGGATCCCGGAGAGGTGTCCGCGCCGGGCAGCGTGTCCTCCACCGGCCCGAATTCGAAGTCGTCCAGGAGACGGATGAGGCGGGGCCACATGCGTCTGCGTCCCGCGAAGGTCCGCACTCGTTGGAGCCACGGTGCGTCGACGTCCGGCGCCCAGGAATCGAGCTCCCAGGGATGGGTGTAGAACATGCCGGGGTCGCCCCGGCGCTCGGCCTGCAGGAGGGCGCGCCGGACCAGCGCCGCAGGGAGGAGGCGGAAGTAGGCTCCCCCGCTGGCCGGGAGGCGCCGGCCGAGGAGGTGGAGGGTGGTGGCCGGGAACTCCCGAAGGACTCCGGACTCCCTGGGGATGTCATGGGGAGCCCCGGGGGCCGTCGGGTAGCCGTACGTGGGGTGGGACCGGATGGGGAACAGGCTCGCGTCGTAGCCGTAGCCCTCCTCCAGGAGTACGTCGAAGGCCCACTCGAGGCCGGGCACGATGCTGAAGCTGGGGGCACGGTATCCCTTCACCTCCTGACCGGTGAGATCCTGGAGGAGCTTCCGGCTCCGCCCCACGGAGGTGCGGAAGCGCTCGGGGCCCAATCTTCCGACCAGCTCGTGCTCCCATCCGTGGGAGGCGATTTCGTGCCCGGCGTGGTGGATCCGCCGGACCATCTCCGGCTCCTTCTCCGCGAGCCACCCGAGGATGAAGAAGGTGCCACGGACCCGCCGCTCGGCCAGCACCTCCAGGAGCCGATCCACCACCCCGGGCGACCTCCGAGGCAGGTCGTCCCAACCCGCCACGGGGTAGGCGTCGGCGAGGGTCGTGGGATGAAAGTACTCCTCGACATCCACGGTGAAGTGGTGGAGGGTCACGGGGACGGCGCTCCTCAGTTCGGGGGACCCGGCGGCTCCGAGGTCTCGGGGTCGGGACGGCAGGTCGGGATTCGCGGTGTTCGGCCCCTGCCGCACGGACGCTACCGTATACTCCGCCGCCTGGGCAAGGCGCCTCCGACCGTCCTATGTTACGGCTGTTTCGCGGCTGATCCCACCCAGAAGGGGAACGGACCCTTGCGTCGCTCTTCGCCCTACATCTTCGCCCTCGTCGCCCTCGTGGCGTCCGCCGGCCCGCTCGCTGCGCAGAGCCTCGTAGCCGGAAGTGTGAGCGGCGCCGTCCGCAGCCAGGGCGACGTAGCACTGGTGAACGCGGCGGTCTTCCTCACGCCCATCGGGCGCGGTCTCGAACGGAGCCTGATCACGGATCGGGCGGGCCTGGTGGAGTTCTCGTTCGTCCCACCGGGAACCTACGAGCTCCGGGTGGAGGCGCTGGGCTACCGGCCCGTCCTCATCCGCCCCCTCTCCGTCCCGGTGGGCGACGGGATCCACCTCGAGGCCACCCTCCAACCCGCCGGCGGGGTCGTGGCCGAGGTCGATACGGTGGCTCCCGGGTCCGAGGTGTCCTCCCACTGGGGGGTCCCGGGAGGCGTCCAGATCGGTCCCGACCAGGTGGCGAACCACCCCGATCTCCAGGACGACCTGACGGGGCTCGCCACCCTGGTGAGCTTCGTCGACGCCGGACTGGGCATGGCGGGACTTCCGGGGTCCATGACCGAGACCTTCATCGATGGCGTCCCCTTCCGACCGGCTCGCCACCCTGCGCTGCAGGGAGAAGGTTCGTGGAGCCCCCTCCTGCCTCGTTCGGCGGTGGCCGGGGTCCAGGCCCTCTCCGCTCCCGGCGATACCGAATGGTCCGGCGGCGGATCGGTGCTTTCCCTCACGACGCGGACCGGCGCCAACCTCGAGGAGCCCTGGAGGCTCTCCTTGGGTGGGAGCACCGAGGCCTTGTGGTCCTCCGACGAGCTCGACTTCGGAGCTCCCGGTCTCCAGTCGGCCTGGGGTACGGGCCAGGCGGACATGACGCTGGTCCAGGATACCGCCCACCTCTTCGTGTCCGCCGACGGGATGCGCCTGGAGACACCCTACGCCCCCTCCCTTCTCTCCTCCGACCCGTCCCTGCCCAACGGCCTCGACGATCCCTTTCGCGGACCGGGCGTCCAGCGGACGACACGGGCCTCCGGCCTGGCGCGCCTCGACTGGTGGTTCAGCCCCATCCAGCGCTTCTCCCTCCGCGCGGCGGTGGGGCACCTGGAGCGGGAGCGGGATGGTGCCGCGCTGTCCCATCTGGGCTACGGCGACCGGCCCACCGGCACTGCGACGGACTTCTCGGTGGTCGGCGACCTGACCAACCGTGTCGCCGAGTCCATCACGTTGGAGTTCCGGGGAGGCGTGGCCGGGAGCGAACGGAGCTTCGAGGGCGGAGGGGAACCGGAGGCCCTTCTGGTGGAGCCCGGCGTCCCGCTGGGCACCTTCGCCGGCCTCGCCGGCGAGGCAGGCCGGGTGGACATCACCTTCTCGAGCACCGGACACTATCGTCCGTTGGGCTCCCCCAACGCCTTCAAGGCCGGGGCCCAGATGCGCGCCGCCCGTCACTCCATCACCCACGCGCCCGCGTCCGGGGGGCGATTCGTCTTCCCCTCCCTGGGATCCCTCGGAGACGGTCCGTCTCTGGGGACGAGGTCGGTTTCCCCCGAGGCCACCTTCACCACGGCCGAAGCCGGGCTCTTCGCCCAGTATCTGTGGAACCCCAGCCGGAGCTTCCGCCTCTCCATCGGAGCCCGGGTGGACTACGAGACCCTCCCTGCCGAGGCCGCCTCGAACGGCACGCTGGTGACCGCCACCGGGCTGGACAACGCCGACCACCCGTCGTTGTTCATCTATCCGGGAGCGGGCGCCTGGGCCTCCTGGGACCTCACGGGAGGGCGGGGCGCCAGCGTCCTGACCGTCGGTGCGGCCTACCAGACCGGCTCGCTGGACCCCACCCAGCTCCACGAGGTGTTCGCCAACGATGGCGAGGCTCTGCGACGCGAGGGGTTCACCGAGGAGGCCGGATGGCCCGACGGCTCGTTGGGGGGGCCCTTGTTGCCCCCGGTGTCCGTCTTCGGTCCGGACATCCGGCCACCGCGCTCGGTGCGCTTCCACGGGGGACTCGTTTCCCGGTTGAACCCGACCACCTCGGTCTACATCGGAGGGGCGATCCGTGAGACGGCCTTCCTCCTCCGACGCCGGAACCTGAACCTCCCGGTGCTCCCGGTCGCCCGTGACGATGCCGGCCGGCCGGTGTGGGGCGAGCTTCGGAAGGAGGGTGGGCTCGTCGCCGCCTCCTCCTCCGATCAGCGGCGGTTTCCGGCCTTCGACGCCATATGGGCGCTGGACCCGGACGGTTCCTCCACATACACGGCCCTCACGGCGGGGTTGGAGCACCGGAGCGGTCCCCTCCGGTTCCTCGCCGCCTACACCCGGTCCCGTACGGAGGACGACTGGGTGGGCAGCGCCTCCGGTGTCCGCGAGGCCTCCCTCCTGCCGCCTTCGCCGGACACCGCCACCGACGGCCTCGAACGATCGGACTTCGACGTCCCGGATCGACTGGTGGCATCGCTGACGCTCGATCTGAACGACCGGGCCTGGTTGACCGGCGTCTACCGGTACGCCTCCGGGCTTCCCTTCACTCCCGGTCTCCGTCGGGGCGTCGACGCCAACGGAGACGGTTCCGGATTCAACGACCCCGCCTTCGTCCCCGCCCAGTCGGAGCTCGGGACGCTCGCCTCCGAATGGCCCTGCCTCACGGAGATGGCGGGCCGCCTGGCCGTCCGCAACGGGTGCCGCGGGCCGGGACGCCACCAGGCCGACGCCCGCCTCCACGTCCGGCTGGCGAGCTTCGGGAACGCCGGCCTGGATCTGACGGTGGAGGGGCTCAACCTCATCGAGACCGGGGACGGCTACCGGGACACGGCGCTCCTCCTCGTAGATCCCGACCAACCCCTCAGCCGCACTCCGGACGGGGGTCGGGTCACGATCCCCTTCGAGGTGAACCCCGACTTCGGGCGGGTGCGAATCCCGAGCAGCCCGGGTCGGATCATTCGCGTCGGCATCCGGATCGGAGGATGAGCATGCGTACCCACGGATGGATCGTCGCCCTCGCGCTCCTGGTGCCCCTGGCCACCTGCACCGACTCCACAGATGTGGAGCTCGCCGCCATCGACGCCTCCGGTGCCGTGGTGGGTGTGGTCTACCTCGATCAGGACGGCAGTGGCAGCTTCAATGCGTCGGACAGTCCGCGCCCCGGGGTCCAGGTGGCCCTCACCACCGGTGGCGGCGTGGAGGTGGATGCCGCCGAGACGGACAGCGCCGGGGCCTTCTTCATCGAGGGCGTCCCTGCAGGAGTCTACGAACTCACCGTGCCCGTCGGCGAGCTGGGGGACTCGCTCCTCCTCGCAGGGGGCGCGGGTCCGTCCGTCACCATCGACCGCGGCGACACGGTGCAGGTGGAGCTCGGGGTGTCCTTCCCGGTTGTGGAGATCGAGGACTTCGACACCCTGGTCGTCGGCCGGAAGGTCTTCACCAGTGGCATCGCGCTGAACAGTCGACTCTCCTTCGGGGACGGTCGGGTGCACCTCCGGGGAGAGGGCAGCGCCCTCCGAGCCGTGCGGGTGGAGCGAGCGCCGGTCTCCATCGGGGATTCGATCCGGCTCCTCGGTCGGACGCAGCTGGACGGGG
>CAKZOQ010000122.1 GCA_937136445.1 uncultured Gemmatimonadota bacterium | reverse complement strand
TATACTTAAAGCTATCCGCCTTCATTCACCCTCCCTCCGAGGGTCCCCGGAGTCGGAGCGGAGTCCGCCCCCGAACGCTCGTCGTGCACATGCATCCGGCGAGTCCGAGTACCGCAAACAGGACCAGATTCCTTGGCCACGAAGACCGACACGACGAACGCCGAAGCCGAGAACCCGGAGGATGAGGACATCCTCTACCGGCACTCCAAGCGCCCCCAGTGGGGCGTTGCCATCCTCGCCTGGGAGAAGGAGAGCCGCCGCGCCTACCAGTTCGAGGACGGCCGGCTGCGCCGCATCAAGAAGGGCTACTACGACCTCATCGAGCCCGCCGACGACGTGGAGCGCGCCCGGGACAGCATCATCCGCGGGCTCCGCAACGCGCTGCAGGCGAACCGCGGCAAGACCACCACCAAGGTCCAGGATCAGGTGGCGCCCTTCGACGATCAGGTGGATCTGCTCCTGCAGATGTACCCCAAGGGATTCCAGGACGAGCAGTGGATCGAGGACCACCGGACCACCTCCGGGCGGGCCCTCAAGCGCCACCGCGAGCCGGTGGTGAAGGATACCCACGACCTCCTTTCCAAGGAGCGCTGCGACGAGCTCATCGACGGGGGTCGGCACGACGACCTGGTGGAGTCGGCGCTGGACATCCTGGCCTCCACGAGCCTGGTGGCCATTTCCCACGTGAAGTCCCTGCGGGACATCAGCGACGAGGAGAAGATCGACTTCGCCGAGTGCATCCGGGACCTCCTCCACGGCGAGGGTGAGTTCGAGGACCGCTTCCAGGCCTACATCGACTTCCTCACCGGCGTCTTCAACGGGCCGCCTTCCTGGCGTCTCGCTACGGCGCTCCCCGCGCTCATGTACCCGGATCAGCACGTCTGCGTCCGACGCTCCGCCTTCTCGCGGCAGGCCGGCGCCATCGCACCCATGGCCAAGTACAGCAAGCGCGCTTCGGTTCGGTCCTACAAGAACTTCCGGCGGGTCGCCTACGCCACCATGAAGCGGCTGAAGAGCAAGGGACAGGAGCCCCGGGACCTGCTGGACATCTACGACTTCATCTGGGACACCCTGCGCGACTCCGCGCTGGACGACCTGGTGGACGACGACGACGGCGACGACGACTGACGCCTGCGGGCCTTCCGGCCCGAACCTCGAGCCCCCGGCGCCCTCCACGGCGTCGGGGGCTCCGTCGTTGGCCTCCGGAGCGCCGGCCGCCTACCCTATCCGGCGTCTTCTTCGACTCCCTCGCGATCCACCGCCATGCGCCCGACCTCTCCCGTCCTCCCCGCCCTCTTCCTCGCCCTGACCGCACTCCTCGGCCCCACGCCCGCCGACGCCCAGGACTTCTCCATCGAGGACGTCCTCTCGGCCCCCTTCCCCGAGGTGCTCGTCGCCGCCCGAGACGCCGAGGTGGTCGCCTGGATCAGCAACCACGAAGGCCGTCGGAACGTGTGGGTGGCCCAGGGTCCCGCCTGGAATGGTCGCCCCGTCACCGACTGGCAGGAGGACGACGGGCACGCCCTCTCGGGGCTGACCCTCACCCCGGACGGGACGCAGGTCCTGGTGACCCGGGGCGGTGCGCCGAATCGTGAGGGGTGGGTCCCCACCCCGGCCCAGGACGACGTGGGCATCGAGCGGACGACCTTCCGCATCGCCACGGCCGGCGGCGCGCCGGTGGAGACCCGGGCCGGAACGCTCTCCCCCGACGGTCGACGGATGGCCTGGGCGGAGGACGATGGCATCTGGGTGGCGGACTTCCCCGACGGGGAGCCCCGGGAGATCGCCCGACCCCGGAGCGGCGCCGGCGACCTCACCTGGTCCCCGGACAACGACCGCATCGCCTTCGTGTCGGACCGGGGCGGACACTCCTTCGTAGGGGTCGCCGAGGTGGAGGACGGGGGGTACCGCTACCTGGACGCCTCGGTGGATTCCGACTCGGAGCCGGTATGGAGCCCCGACGGAGACGACGTGGCCTTCCTGCGGACCGCCTGGGAGGAGCCGGAGCTGCCCTTCTTCGCCCGCCCGACCGCCGCCACCCCCTGGTCCATCCATGTGGCGGACGCCGACGGCGACGAACTCCAGGAGGTCTTCCGCGCCGATCCAGGCGCCGGGAGCCGCTTCTCCGGCGTGAACGCCGAGAAGCAGATCCTCTGGACCGAGGACGGGCACCTGGTCTTCCCCTGGGAGAAGGACGGGTGGAAACGACTCTGGACGGTGGACGCCGACGGTGGACTCCCCCGACTCCTCACCCCCGGCGACCAGGTGGTCCAGCACATGACCCTCGCCCCCGACGGACGGACGGTGGTCTACGACTCCAACCGGAACGACCTGGACCGGAAGCACGTCTGGACGCTCCGGCCCGAGACGGACCGTGTGGAGCAGGTCACCCAGGGCGAAGGGGTGGAGTGGGCGCCGGTGATGACCCCCTCCGGGCAGGTCGCCTTCCTGGGCTCGGGCCCCCGGATGCCGGCGCGACCCTTCGTCCTGGTCGATGGCGAGCGGCGCGTCGCTCCGCAGGGCGACGTCCCCGGGAGCTTCCCCGACGCGGACGAGCTGGTGACGCCCCAGGCGGTGGTCTTCTCCGCCACCGACGGCCTGCCCATCCACGGCCAGCTCTTCCTGCCGCCGGAGCTGGACGAGGGCGAGCGGGCGCCGGCGGTGATCTTCCTCCACGGAGGCAGCCGCCGTCAGATGCTCCTGGGCTTCCACAACCGGGGCTACTACCACAACGCCTACGCCCTGAACCAGTACCTGGCCTCCGCCGGGTACGTGGTGCTGGCGGTGAACTACCGGAGCGGGATCGGCTACGGACTGGACTTCCGTGAGGCCGAGGACTACGGCGCCGACGGCGCCACCGAGGTCCGGGACGTGGTGGGCGCCGGGCTCTGGCTGGCCGCCCACGACGACGTGGACCCGGAGCGCATCGGTCTGTGGGGCGGGTCGTACGGGGGCTTCCTCACCGCCCAGGGTCTGGTGCACGCTCCGGAGCTCTTCGCCGCCGGGGTGGACATCCATGGCGTCCACGACTGGAACGAGGGCATCCAGAACTTCGTGCCGGACTACGAGCCCTCCCACGACCCGGAGCTGGCGGAGCGCGCCTTCGAGTCGTCGCCCCTGGCCTACGTGGACCAGTGGGAGGATCCGGTCCTCCTCATCCACGGCGACGACGACCGGAACGTGCGCTTCACCGAGACGGCTCGGCTGGTACGGGAGCTGCGACGGCTGGGCGTGCCCCACGACGTCCTCGTCTTCCCGGACGAGGTGCACGGCTTTCTCCTCCACCGGAACTGGCAGGCGGCCTACGAGGCCACCGCCGACTGGTTCGAGGAGTGGCTGGAGCGGGACTGAACGCGGCCCCGAGGTTGGACGCCGGCTGAACGATCCCGGCCCCATGGGTGTCCCATGTACGACCCGAGACCCGACGATCCGAACCCCGAGGCCTCCACCATCATGCTCAGGACCTTCCTGGTCACCGGACTTCTCTCCGGACTGCTCCTCACCACCGCCTGCCAGTCCGGGCCGGCCGGAGGTACGTCCTCCCCGGCTCCGGCCCCCGAGACGCCCCCCACGGAGGCGCCGGATCCACCGAACGGCGCGATGGAGCCGGACGACGCTCCGGCCGAAGAGGCCGAAGAGGCCGAGGAGACGCCCATGGAGTCCCCGGCCCCCGGAGCAGTCGACGGCGACGAGCCGGCGGTGGACGACGGGCGCAACCTCATGTCGCTGGACGGCCTGCCCCCTCGACCTACAGGCCTCACCCACCCCGAGCTTCCCTCCGGGGACGCTACGACGGCGGACGGGGTCTACTCGCTGGAGCAGGCGGCGCGGGGCGCGGAGTTGGTGAAGACCACCTGCGCCGAGTGCCACGATCCGGAGGACTGGCGGGAGCGGGGCTTCCTGGCCCGGTGGTCCGGGGAGTCCACCTACCAGCTCTGGTACTACATCAACGACCGGATGCCGTACCGGAATCCGTGGAGCCTCACCCGCCAGCAGGTCACCGACGCACTGGCCTACATCCTCTACGTGAACGAGCTGCCCCACGGGGCCGAGGAGATGGGGACGACGGAAGACGACATCGACGACTACTGGATCGTCTGGTAGGCGTCAGGGCGGGCGCAGGGGGTCGTTGGGCGGCGGTCTCGCTCGCTGCGAAAGGGC
>CAKZOQ010000121.1 GCA_937136445.1 uncultured Gemmatimonadota bacterium | reverse complement strand
TTCGAGGGATTCGGGGGGTGGGCCCCGTTCCACGAAGCGGGCCTCGTCGAACCGTCGGCGCTGGAGGACGAGACGGTGGCCGGCATCCTCCTCCTTCCGATACCCCAGAAGGTGGAAGAACTGAAGGGCGTACCACCGGGCCACACCCTTGTCCACCACCACGGAGTCGGGGCGATCGGGGTCCCGCCGGACACCGGGAAGGAGGGGCGCCAGCCGGTCCGCCTTCAGCCGCCGGAGGGCGGAGGAGGCCCAGAGCCAGAAGGCGCTGAATTCCCGCACCAGGAAGAACCCGTCCTCCCCCTGCTCCTGGTACAGCGGCATGAGGATCCGCCCGTCCTCCGGGGCCACCACCGGGCCGCCCCCGTCAGCGGCCAGCTCCTCACCCTCCTCCACGAGCTGGAAGTTCCGGTAGCCCGGTCGCATGCGGAATCCGTCGCCGGGCTGGACGTCGTGGCGGACCCGCATCTCCAGGGCCCGGGGCAGCCCCGCGCTCTCCCGGTGGAGCCGCTTCCAGGCCGCCGACGCCTCCGGCAGGCGATGCGAGGCCAGCAGGCCGGCGGTGGTCACCGAGATGAGGATGGCGGCCTCGGCGCGGTCCACCGCCTCGGGTTCGGCGTGCTGGCCCGTCTCCACCACCACCGCCACCAGGCCGTGGTAGCCCAGGAAGGCCAGGAGCGTCCCGTCCACCAGCTCCTCGAGCCCCAGCACCATGGGCACCGGGATGTGGGCGGCGAAGTTGCGGTTGGGGAGCGTGTCTCCGAAGGCGCTGAAGGCCCCGCCGGACCCGGAGGTCGTGTGGAGATCCAGGACGTAGACCGGTCCCCTCGCCTCCTCGACGACCTCCTCGATGACGGCCAGCAGCTCGAGTTGCTCCCGGTCCTCGGCCTCCAGGGACTCCGGCCCACGAGCCCGGAGGGCGCGGATGCGTTCGTCGGTCCAGGCCCGGTTCAGGTCCCGGTCCACGAAGCGACGGCTGCGGGACAGCGCCTCCTCGTTGCCCACCAGCGCCACCAGCTCGCCGGTCATCTCCGATATCCGGGGCGTCAGGCGGTCCAGCACTCGGCGCAACGCCTCCACGCCGGCGGTCTCGTTGCCGTGGAGGCCGCCGATGCAGAGGAGGGTGGGCCCGGGGTGGGGTCCGCGGAGGCGACCGAGGAGTCGGTCGGTGGGGGGAGCCATGGGCACTACACTTCCCTCAGCTTTTCCTCCAGGAGCTCGTAGGCGATGGGCATGAAATCCCGCTCGCTGACGATGCCCACCAGACGCCCCTGCTTCACCACCGGCAGACACGACACCTTGTGGCGTCGCATGAGGTCGATGGCCTCGAGGGTGGGGGTCTCCGGAGCGACCGAGGCCGGGTCCCGCTCCATGATGACCTTCACCGGCGGGGCCTCCTGAGCGCTGTCGGAGAAGTCCTCGGCCATGAGTCGGATGAGGGAACGGTAGGAGACGATGCCCACCAGCCGGTGCTCGTCGTCCTCCACCAGGACATGGCGAATCTGCTTCTTGTCCATGAGGAAGGCCACCATGTCCACCAGCTCGTCTTCATGGACCGTGAAGAGCGAGGTGGTCATGTACTGCTCCACCCGGAGGTAGTTGAGGCGCCACCCGCCTGCCTCCCCCAGCTCCGCCAGGGCCCAGGTGTGGCCGGGCTGTCCGGTGCGCTGACGAGCCACCGTGGCCGCCGTCACCGCCGCCAGCCGCTCGGAGCGGGTGCCGTCGGGCTTCATGCCGCCCAGGGAGTGCATGATCCACTGGGTTCCGGTGAGCCCGGACTCCACTCGTTCCCGGATCAACCCCAGGTACTTGTCGACGTCGGAGGAAGCCACACCGGCCTCCATGAGACCTGCTTCCGCCACCGGAAGGAGTCGCTCCAGGATGAGGCGCTTCGCCGAGAGGGTCTCTCCGTCCAACCAGTAGAAGCCGGCCTTGAGGCCGTGCCGGGACGCCGCCAGGAAGTTCTCCTTCACCTCGTCGAACTCGATCCGCTCGGTGAAGTCGGTGAAGGCCTTCCGACCCCCGATGACCAGCCCGATCCAGAAGGCGGCATTGGCCACCTCGTCCACGATGGTGGGGCCCGACGGGAGGACGCGGCATTCGATGCGCAGGTGCGGCTTGCCGTTGTCGGAGATCCCGTAGCAGGGTCGGTTCCAGCGGTAGACCGTGCTGTTGTGGAGCTGGAGAGCCTGAAGCCGGGGCACCCCACCCTCCTTGAGGATCTCCAGGGGGTCCTCGTCCACGGCGCTGTGGAGGAGCACCCGGAACCGTGCGACATCCTCCTGGAAGAGCTCCGTCACGGAGTTCCGGACCCACTGGTCACCGAACCGGACCCGGGGCGAGAGCTCCCGCATGTGGACCCGGGCCGTCCGGGTGTCCACCGACTGCTGGAAGAGGGCGATGCGGGTCTCGTCCCAGAGACGCTTGGCGAAGAGCACCGGCGAGTTGACCGCCGACGCCAGCACCGGACCCGTGATGAGCTGGGCCAGGTTGTAGGTCCGGGCGAACTCGTCGGCGTCCACCTGAAGGTGCACCTGAAAACTCGTGTTGCACGCTTCCAGCATGACGGAGTCGTGCTCGATATAGAGCTCGTCGGTCCCCTCGATGCGGAGCTTGTACGGCTCCCCGTTCCGCATCCGGTTCAGCGCCTCGTTCAGGGCGTGGTAGCGAGGCTTGGGGGTGAGGTTCTCCAGGGAGAGGTCGCTCTTGGAGAGGGTGGGTAGGATCCCCACCAGCGCCACGTCGGCGTCCACCTCGGCAGCGGTGAGCCGCACCTGGTCCACCAGCTCCTGGACCCGGGCCTCCAGATCGCTGAAGCAGAGCCCCTCCAGCAGGCGGGGCTCGACGTTGGCCTCCAGGTTGAAGAGGGCCAGCTCGGTGGTGTAGGGCCCCTCCAGCCGCTCCAGGAGCTCCTGGGCGACCGAGGCTGGACGCCAGCCCGGATCCACCAGAAACATCTCCTGCTCCGCCCCGATTCGGGTGACCCCCTTCTCCACCATTCCGGAGGTCACCATGTGCTCCAGCGCCTGCAGGTCCCGGAGGAGTGTCTTGGTGAAGGCGCGCGCCGCGTCGGGACCGAGCTTCTCGCCGCTAACGTCCTGGCCCATGTGGTCGGGGGTTGGGGGGGAGGAGTGTGGTGGGACTAACCCCGGAGGCCAGGGAACGTCCCGCGCCGCGGCCCCCGCGGAGCGGCGACGAGGCCGAGCCGCGTGCGCGAATGGCGGCCTACCTGGGTCGGGATGCATCTAGACTAGCGTCCCCCCCGAGGGGCTGGCTACTCCTCCACGAAGACCGCGATCTGCTCCAGCGACTTCTTCGCGATGTCGGGGACCTCCACGCCCTCCGCCGGAAAACCCACCACCAGGAGGAGGAAGGCCCGCTCGTTGGCCGGGCGCTCCAGGATCTCGTTGAGGAAGCCCATGGGCGACGGCGTGTGGGTCAGGGTGGCCAGGCCGGCATGGTGCAGCGCCGTCACCAGGATCCCGGTGGCGATGCCCACCGACTCGTTCACGTAGTAGTTCTTCACCTTCCCGCCGTCCTCCACGGAATAGCTCTCGGCGAAGATGGCGATGAGCCAGGGGGCGTCCTCCAGGAAGGGCTTGTGCGCGTCGGTGCCCAGGTGCTCCAGCGCCTCCAGCCACTCGTCCGGCGCCCGCCCGCCGTAGAAGGCCGCCTCCTCGGACTCGGCGGCGCTGCGGATGGCCCGCTTGGTCTTGGGATCGCTCACGGCGACGAAGCGCCAGGGCTGCCGGTTGGCGCCGTTGGGGGCGGTACCGGCGGCCAGCAGGCAGGCCTCCAGGATCTCCCGGGGCACCGGATCCGACGAGAACTCCCGGACCGATCGCCGGCCTCGCACCTCGTCCAAGAAGGACGCGGCCCGCTGCCGCATCTCCTCCAGCGGTCGGCGGCGGTAGGCGGTCAGGGGGACGGTGGGGGCCTCGCTCACCCGCCGGCCCCGTCCTGGAAGCGGGGGCTGCGTACCATGTCGGCGTAGACCTCCACGAAGGAGCGGCCGGGTCGGACCCGCGCCAGGACCGCCTCCGGCGACACCCGCAGCGTCTGGGAGAGGATGCGCACGTTGACCAGCATGAGGATCTGCTCGTCGTCCAGGCGGAGCGAACTCCACTGGCGGGGCTCCATGGACCGGTACCCCTCGTACGCCGA
>CAKZOQ010000120.1 GCA_937136445.1 uncultured Gemmatimonadota bacterium | reverse complement strand
ACGGCACGCAGGTGCCGGTGACCGTCATCGAAGCGGGTCCGTGCCCTGTCGTTCAGGTAAAGACGGAAGAGACCGACGGATATCGCTCCGTGCAGGTCGGCTTCGAGTCCCTGAAGGAGAAGCGCACCACGAAGGCGCTGGCGGGTCATGCCGCCGCCGCCGGGTTGGAGTACGCGCCTCGGATCCTCAAGGAGTTCCGCCTCGATGGCGCGAACGGCGAGGACTTCGAGGTGGGCCAGGAGCTCACCGTGGAGCGCTTCGAGGCCGGGGACCGTGTGAAGGTCACCGGCCACTCCAAGGGTCGCGGCTTCCAGGGCGTGGTGAAGCGCCATGGATTCGCCGGTCGGCCCGCGGGCCACGGTCACCCCATGTCCCGGATTCCGGGATCGCTGGGGCCGGGGACCGACCCCTCTCGCGTCATCAAGGGGAAGAAACTTCCCGGGCAGATGGGCGGGACCCGTACCACGATCCGGAACATGCAGGTGGTCCGGATCGACGCAGGGCGCAACCTGCTCTTCGTGAAGGGCGGCGTTCCAGGCGCCCGTGACAGCTACGTTCTGATTTCCAAGTGAGCCATGGCTAAGGCGCTCTACTACAAGGTGGACGGCAAGAAGGGCAAGGCCCGGGATCTTCCCGCGTCGCTCTTCGACGGCGTCGTGAACGAGGACGTGATGCACCAGGCAGTGAAGGTGCACCTCGCCAACCAACGCCAGGGCACCGGCTCCGCCAAGAACCGCTCCGCGGTGCGTGGAGGAAGCCGGAAGCCGTGGCGGCAGAAGGGCACGGGTCGCGCCCGGCAGGGCAGCATCCGGTCCGTCCAGTGGGTCGGTGGTGGTCGGGCCTTCCCGCCCATCCCCCATTCCTGGCGGCAGAAGCTCCCGAAGCGGGTGCGCCTCCTGGCGCGGCGCTCGGCGTGGAACGTCCGGGCCGACGGCGATCGGGTGGTCCTAGCGGACCTTCCCGCCCTGGACGCGCCCAAGACCCGCGAGGTGCGGGCCTTCCTCGAGGCCATCGAGGCCGCCGAGGACAAGGTGCTCATCCTCACCGACGGGCAGAACGAGACGCTCTACCTCTCGACGCGCAACATGCCGAAGGTGAAGCTCATGCCCTTCGGCGAGGAGTCGGTCTACGACGTCCTCAACGCCGACCTGCTGATCATCGAGAAGTCGGCGCTGGACGACGTCTCCGACGAGGCTCCGGCCTCCCGGAAGAAGGAGGCCGCGCCGAAGGGTGAGACCGCCACCGAGGACTCGGTGGAAGAGACCGACGAGGGTGCTTCAGCCGAGAGCGACGGGGCGACCGACGAGGAAGCTCCGGCCGACGAGGCCGAGGCTGCCGACGAGGACGCCGCCGACGAGGACGTCGAGGCTTCCGAGGAAGCTGCCGATGCCGAGGACGAGGACGAGGAGAAGACCGATGGCTGAGTCGCACGACATCATCCTCGCGCCGGTGGTCACGGAGAAGTCCACGGACCAGATGGCGGAGAACAACTGCTACAGCTTCGTCGTGGCGGAGAAGGCCAACAAGATCCAGATCCGCCAGGCCGTCGAGAAGATCTGGGACGTCCGGGTGACGGACGTCCGCACCATGCGCTATGCCGGGAAGGCGCGCCGATCCCTGCTGGGTCAGATGGCCCGGAACTGGAACAAGGGTCGCCGTCCCGATTTCAAAAAGGCCGTGGTGCAGCTCGCCGAGGGCGACCACATCGAATTCTACGAATTGGGCTGACCCATGGGCATCAAGAAATTCAAGGCCATGACGCCGGGTACGCGCTTCCGGTCCACGCTGGACGGAGACGTCATCACCCGGAAGGGGCCCGAGAAGTCGCTGCTGGAGCCGAAGATCCGGTCCGGTGGCCGGAATCATCACGGGCACATGACCGTGCGCCGTCGTGGTGGGGGACACAAGCGCCGCTATCGGAGGATCGATTTCAAGCGGGACAAGATCGGCATTCCCGGTCGAGTCGCCGAGATCGAATACGATCCGAACCGATCGGCCAACATCGCCCTCATCCACTACGCGGACGGAGAGAAGCGCTACATTCTTCACCCACGCAACGTGCAGGTGGGCGACCAGGTCATGAGCGGGCCCGAGGCGGACGTGCGAGACGGCTGCGCCCTGCCCCTGGGGCGGATCCCACTGGGCACGCGCATCCACAACGTGGAGCTGAAGCCCGGCAAGGGGGGGCAGATCGCCCGCTCCGCCGGCTCCAGCGTCACCGTGGTGGCCCGGGAGGGAGACTACGTGAGTCTGCGCATGCCCTCCACCGAGGTGCGCCGGGTGCACAAGCGGTGCATGGCCACCATCGGCCAGGTGGGCAACCACGAACACGAGCTCACCTCGCTGGGGAAGGCCGGTGCCGCCCGTTGGCGGGGACGCCGTCCCAAGGTGCGTGGCGTGGCCATGAACCCCGTGGATCACCCGCTGGGTGGTGGCGAGGGCCGTACCTCGGGAGGCCGTCCGCCGGTCTCACCCTGGGGCACGCCCGACGGAAAGAAGACCCGCAAGGGCAAGAACAAGTCCGACAAGTACGTGGTGCGCGGCCGCAAGCGCGGCAAGTCCACCAAGTCCTAGTCCACGAGTAGTCACGAGAACCGAGGTCCAGCATGCCGCGCAGTGTCAAGAAAGGCCCCTTCATCGAGGACAAGCTTCTGGAGCGCATCCAGATCATGAACTCGACGGGGGACAAGAAAGTCGTGAAGACCTGGGCCCGTGCGTCCACCATCTCCCCCGAGTTCGTGGGGCATACGGTGGCGGTCCATAACGGCAACAAGTTCATCCCGGTCTACATCACCGAGAACATGGTCGGGCACAAGCTCGGCGAGTTCGCCCCGACGCGGCTGTTCCGCGGACACGGCGGCAAGCTGGCCGACAAGCGCTCCGCCGCACGGTAGCCAGTGGGAGACACCATGGAAGCCAAAGCCATCGCCCGTCAGGTCCGCATGAGCGCCCGCAAGGTGCGCCTCGTGGTGGATCTGATCCGCGGCAAGTCGGTGAACGACGCGTACGCCATCCTCCAGTTCTCGAAGAAGCGGGCCGCGGAGCCGGTCTCCAAGACCCTGCGCTCCGCGGTGGCCAACGCCCAGTACAAGGCCCAGGAGGCCGACGACTTCGTGGATGTGGACGACCTCGTCATCCGCGAGTGTTTCGTGGACGAGGGCCCGACCCTGAAGCGCTGGCAGGCCCGGGCCCAGGGACGCGCCTCCCCCATCCGGAAGCGCACGAGTCACATCACCGTCGTCGTCGATTCCAAGGACAAGAACTAATGGGACAGAAGACCCACCCCACCGGATTCCGCCTCGGAGTCGTCAAGGACTGGAAGTCCCGCTGGTACGCCGAGAAGGACTTTCCGCGTCTCCTCCGGGAGGACGAGACCATTCGCAAGTATCTCCGCCGTCGGTTGGCCCATGCGGCCATGTCCGAGGTGGAGATCGAGCGGAAGCCCAGCAAGATCGTCATCACCGTCCACACCGCCCGACCCGGTGTCGTCATCGGGAAGCGGGGTTCGGAGGTGGACAAGCTGCGCGACGAGCTGGCCGTCCTCACCAACAGCGAGATCTCCGTGAACGTGGAGGAGGTCAAGCGGCCGGAGCTGGACGCTCACCTGGTGGCCGAGAACGTGGCGCACCAGTTGCGCCAGCGGATCTCCTTCCGCCGCGCCATGAAGCGGGCCGTGCAGTCGGCCGTCCGTGCCGGCGCCGAGGGGATCAAGATTCAGTGCGCCGGGCGCCTGGGTGGGGCGGAGATCGCCCGCACCGAGGGCTACAACGAGGGGCGGGTGCCCCTCCACACGCTCCGCGCCGACATCGACTACGCCAGCATCGACGCCTTCACGACGTACGGGGCCATCGGTGTGAAGTGCTGGATCTTCAAGGGCGAGGTCATCGAGGAACGCCGCGGCAAGACGTACTCCACGGGCGCCTGAGCCTACCGAATACAAGGGACTGACTGATGCTAGCGCCAAAGCGGGTCAAGCACCGCAAGACCCACAAGGGACGGATGAAGGGCAAGGCCCACCGGGGGAACAAGGTTTCCTTCGGCGAATACGGCCTCGTCGCCACCGAGCCTTCGTGGATCAGCAACCGACAGATCGAGTCCGCCCGTGTGGCCATGACGCGCCACATCAAGCGAGGCGGAAAGGTCTGGATCCGGATCTTCCCCGACAAGCCCATCACCCAGAAGCCGGCCGAGACCCGGATGGGGAAGGGGAAGGGGAATCCGGAGAAGTGGGTCGCCGTCGTGAAGCCCGGACACGTCATGTTCGAGCTCGAGGGCGTCTCGGAAGAAGTCGCGGCGAAGGCCATGAAGCTGGCCGCCGCCAAGTTGCCGGTGAAGTGCCGGTTCGTGGTCCGCGAGCGTCAGCTCTAGAGCGGTCGCCCCAGGAGACGAGAGATGAAGGCAGACGACATTCGCGAGTGGGACGACGTGGAAATCCACGCACGTCTCGGCGAGCTCAAGCAGGAGCTGTTCCGGCTCCGGTTCAACGCTTCCATGATGGAGCTGGAGAACCCGAGCCTGATCGGCAACATCCGCAAAGACATCGCGCGACTCAAAACCGTTCTCCGTGAGCGCGAGCTCGCGCAGAACGCGTAACGAAGGAAGATCATGAGCGAGAACGAACAGGCATCCGCCGAGACCGCCGTGGCCGAGGAGCAGGGCGGCCGCAGCGAGCGCAAGACGCGCCGGGGCGTGGTGGTGAGCGCCAAGGCCGACAAGACGGTGGTGGTGGAGGTGGCGCGTCAGTTCGCCCATCCCCTCTACACCAAGCAGGTGGCCCGGACCAAGCGGTACCCGGCCCACGACGAAGACAACGAGTATCGGGAAGGGGACACGGTCCGGATCATGGAGACCCGCCCCATCTCGAAGACGAAGCGGTGGCGCGTCGTCGAGCTGCTCGAGCGCCCCGAGTAATCCAGGCAGGAGCCGACGGGCCCCTCACGGGCCCCGTGGCGCTGCATTCAAACCGATAGAGAGAGAACGATGATCCAGCAGGAGTCGGTCCTTCGGATCGCCGACAACACCGGTGCCAAATCGGCCCTCTGCATTCGCGTGCTGGGGGGCTCGAGGCGCCGGTATGCCGGTGTAGGCGACACCATCGTCGCCACCGTGAAGGACGCCATCCCGAACGCGGGCGTGAAGAAGGGGGACGTGGTCCAGGCGGTGATCGTGCGGACCTCCAAGGAGACCCGTCGTCGCGACGGGTCCTACATCCGCTTCGACGACAACGCCGCGGTGATCATCAACCCCCAGGGCGAGCCGCGCGGGACCCGGATCTTCGGGCCTGTGGGGCGTGAGCTCCGGGAGAAGCAGTACATGAAGATCGTGTCTCTGGCCCCCGAGGTACTCTGATGGCCGCGCCCAAGCACAACATCTTGAAGGGTGACCGCGTGAAGGTCATCCGCGGAAACTATCGGGAGCTCGAGGGCACAGTCCTGGAGGTCCTTCGGGACCGCGATCGGGTGCGTGTGGAGGGAGTGAATCAGCGCAAGCGCCACACCCGCCCGAGCCAGAACAATCCCGATGGCGGCATCATCACCTTCGAAGCCCCCATCCACATTTCCAACGTCATGCTCATCGACCCCACCACGGGCGAGGCCAGCAGGGTCCGCATCGAGGTGGACGAGCACGGCAACAAGGAGCGGGTCGCCGTGAAGAGCGGCAACCCCATCCCCAAGCCTCAGTGACGCCCAGGTAGAGCGCCATGAAACCCAGGTTCCGAACCCATTACGAGTCCCACGTGGTCGCGAAGCTGAAGGACGACTTCGGCTTCACGAACCCCCACGAGGTCCCTCAGATCGAGAAGATCGTGATCAACGTCGGCGTCGGTGACGCAGGCCGCGATCAGAAGCTCCTTCAGAGTGTTCTGCAGGAGCTGGAGACCATCGCCGGGCAGAAGCCCGTGGTGAATCTCGCACGGAAGTCCATCTCGAACTTCAACTTGCGCGAGGGCGCCCCGGTCGGGGCCTCCGTCACGCTCAGGAAGGAGCGGATGTGGTACTTCCTGGATCGCCTCATCAGCACGGCGATCCCGCGGATTCGCGACTTCCGGGGACTGAAGACCCGGTCCTTCGACGGTCGTGGCAACTACACGATCGGCGTGAAGGAGCAGGTGATCTTCCCCGAGATCGACTACGACGAGGTGAACAAGGTCCACGGCATGGACATCACCATCGTCACCACCACCGACAAGGACGACGAGGCGTTCGCCCTCCTCCGGGAAGTGGGGTTCCCCTTCCGCGGTGAGGTCCCGGTGGCCGTCGGCGCCGGTACCTGAGTCCGCTTTTCAAGTCAACCAGAGGTTGTGAACCATGGCCCGTAAGGCCCTGATCGAAAAAACAAAGAAGGAGCCCAAGTTCTCCACACGGAAGAACAACCGCTGTCAGCGGTGCGGGCGTCCACGTGCATACATGCGGAAGTTCGGCATCTGCCGAATCTGCTTCCGTGAGATGGCGCTCCGGGGCGAGATCCCGGGCGTTCGCAAGTCCAGCTGGTAGGGGATTGAACCACCAATGATGACGGATCCGATCGCGGACATGCTCACCCGCGTCCGCAACGCAGGCCAGGCGGGCCACAAGTGGGTGGACCTGCCCGTGTCCAAGCTGAAAATCGAGATCGCGAAGATCCTCACCGAGAACTACTTCGTTCACGCCCACAAGGTGTTGGACGACGGCAAGCACGGTGTGCTTCGGGTCTACCTCAAGTACCACGATGGCCAGCCGGTCATCCGGCACCTGGAGCGGATCTCCCGCCCCGGCCGCCGGACCTACGTGGGGGCCGGGGACATTCCCCGGGTCCGCAACGGACTGGGCATGGCCATCCTCTCCACCTCGGCCGGATTGCTCTCCGACCGCTCCGCCCGGAAGCAGGGCGTCGGCGGCGAGCTCATGGCCAAGGTCTGGTAAAGGCAGGCGAGACATGTCGCGAATTGGAAAGATGCCCGTCGAGCTCCCCAAGGGAGTCGAAGCACGGGTCGACGGCGGTACGCTCCACGTGAAGGGGCCCAAGGGAGAGCTTTCCCTGGGGGTGAACCCGGAGATGTCGGTGGCGGTGGAGGACGGGGAGGTCCGCGTGTCGCGACCCTCCGACCAGAAGCGCCACAAGGCACTCCACGGGCTCACCCGTTCCCTGATCTTCAACATGGTAGAGGGCGTCACCGAGGGCTTCCGCAAGGAGCTGGAGATCATCGGCGTGGGATATCGGGCCGACATGAAGGGAAAGGGTCTGGTCCTGAACCTGGGCTTCAGCCACACCATCGACTACGAGCCCGTCGATGGAGTCACGCTGGAGTGCCCGGACCAGACCACGGTGGTGGTCTCCGGGGCCGACAAGCAGAAGGTGGGTCAGACCGCGGCGGAGATCCGCGGCTTCCGCCCGCCCGAGCCTTACAAGGGTAAGGGCATCCGCTACAAAGGTGAGCATGTCCGGCGCAAGGCCGGAAAGACGGCGGGAGCCTGATCATGATCAAGCAGAGCAAGATGAAGAAGAGCCGACGCCTCCAGCGGAAGCGTCGGCACTACCGGGTCCGGAGGAAGATCTGGGGCACGGCCGAACGGCCCCGCCTCACCGTCTACCGGTCCCTGCGCAACATCGAGGGGCAGCTCATCAACGACGACGAGAGCCGCACCCTCCTCGGGTTCTCCACCCTCTCGCCGGAGCTGGCCGATTTCGAGGCCGACGGCGATCACCGACGCGTGGAGGAGTCTTTCGAGGCCGGCAGGAAGCTGGCCGAGAAGGCCGTCGCGGAGGGCATTTCGAACGTCATTTTCGATCGTGGGGGTTATCCCTACCATGGCCGCGTGAAGGCATTCGCCGAAGGCGCCCGTGAAGGAGGTCTGGAGTTCTGATGGCCAGAAACAAGAGCAGGGGTCGCGGAAGCGACCTCGTCGAGAACGTGATCTTCATCAACCGAGTTTCGAAGGTGGTGAAGGGCGGTCGGCGCTTCAGCTTCTCCGCGCTGGTCTCCGTCGGGGACCAGAACGGTCGGGTGGGCGTCGCCCTGGCGAAGGCCAACGAGGTGGCGGAGGCCATCCGGAAGTCCTTCGAGCAGGCCCGCGGCAACATGGTGGACATCCCGCTCGAGAACGGTACGCTCCCCCACGAGATCACCGGGGTCTGCGGTGCTGGTCGGGTGCTTCTGCGCCCCGCCGCGCCGGGTACCGGGGTCATCGCCGGGGGGCCGGTACGTGCCGTGCTCGAGGCGGCGGGCGTGAAGAACGTCCTCACCAAGAGCCTCGGGACGAACAACCCCATCAATGTGGTGCGGGCTACCATGAACGGGCTCGAGGAGCTCGTCACCGCCGAGCAGGTGGCGGAGGAGCGCGGCGTCTCCGTGGAGGCCCTGGGGGTGCGCCGTGGCTAAGCTCGAGATCACCCAGATCCGGAGCGGCATCGGCCGCAAGGGCAAGCATCGCCGCACGCTGGAAGCCCTGGGCTTCAAGCGGCACCAGCAGAGCGTCGTCCACAACGACACGCCTGCCATTCGAGGAATGATCAACCAGGTCTCGCACATGGTTTCCGTGCGCGAGGTCGAGGAATAGAGCGTCATGGCTGAGCTTCACGACCTGAGTCCCTCCGAGGGCTCCCATCGCGACCGCAAGCGCATCGGGCGGGGCCCGGGATCCGGGACCGGCAAGACGGCGGGCCGCGGACAGAAGGGACAGAAGGCCCGGTCCGGTGGTCAGATCCACCCCATGTTCGAGGGTGGTCAGATGCCGCTGCACCGGCGCATCCCCAAGCGCGGCTTCAACAACATCAACCGCGTGGAGTACCAGATCGTCAACGTCCGGGATCTGGACCGCTTCGAGGACGCCGTCACCGTGGAGTCCCTCCACGAGTCCGGGCTGGTGGGCACTCTGCGCCGTCCGGTGAAGGTCCTCGGGTCCGGGGAGATCGAGAAGGCGCTGGCGGTGGAGGCCCATGCCTTCAGCACCGGCGCTCGCGAGAAGATCGAGGCGGCGGGGGGCTCGGTGAGCCTCGCGGACACCTCCCAGCACGACGACGCGTAGGGCGGCGCGGCGCTCATGGCCAACAACCCGGTCTCCAACCTCTTCCGCGTCCCGGAGCTGAAGGAGAAGATCCTCTTCACGCTCTTCATCCTCCTGATCTATCGGATCGGTTCGCACATCACCGTTCCCGGACTGGACGTGGGAGCGCTGCAGGAGCAGTTCGGGGCGCTTCAGAACACCTTCTTCGGGATCTACGACATGTTCGTGGGCGGGGGGCTCAGCCGAGCCACCATCCTCGCCCTGGGGATCATGCCGTATATCTCGGCCAGCATCATGTTCCAGCTGCTGGCGGCGGTCTTCCCCACCGTGGAGAAGCTGCAGAAGGAGGGGGAGGAGGGCCGGAAGAAGCTCACCCAGTGGACCCGCTACACCACGGTGATCCTCTGTATCGCCCAGGCGTATGGATACTCCGCCTTCCTGAGCTCCATCCCCGGCGCGGTGCGGGATCCGGGCATCGGCTTCACCTTCACCACCGTCACGGTCCTCACCGTGGGTGGTGTGTTCGTGATGTGGCTCGGCGAGCAGATCACCGAGCATGGCATCGGAAACGGGATGAGCCTCCTCATCTTCTTCAGCATCATCCAGACCTTTCCGGCCGCCGTGGCGCGGACCTGGGAGGCCTTCGTGCTGGGTGAGATCGGGGCCTTCAGCCTCGTCGCCCTGCTGGCGGTGGTCGTCGGCGTGACGGCAGCGGTGGTGGCGATGACCATGGCGGCCCGGAAGATCCCGGTCCAGATCCCACGCAAGGTGGTGGGGCGCGGGCGGATCCAGGAGGGGCAGAAGAGCTTCATCCCCCTCCGGGTGAACTCGGCCGGAGTGATGCCCATCATCTTCGCCCAGTCCTTCATCGTGGTGCCCGGGACGGCCTCGGCCTTCATCGACCTGCCGATCCTCAACACGCTGAACGAGTTCTTCGCGCCGCAGACCTGGGCCTACTACATCACGTACGGGCTCCTCATCGTCTTCTTCACCTACTTCTACACCGCCATCATCTTCAACCCGATCGACCTGGCGGAGAACCTCAAGAAGCAGGGTGGATTCATCCCCGGCGTGAAGCCCGGGGCGCGGACGGCGGAGTACATCGACCGGGTCCTGACCCGGGTGACGCTCCCTGGCTCCATCTATCTGGCGCTGGTGGCCCTCATCCCCTTCTGGATCTTCGACATCTTCAACATCCAGACCTTCTTCTTCGGGGGAACCAGCCTGCTCATCGTGGTGGGCGTCGGCCTGGACACCGTGCAGCAGGCGCAGCAGCTGCTGCTCCTGCGTCACTACGACGGCTTCATGAAGAAGGGCCGGGTGAAGATGCGCGGCCGCCAGAGGTACATGTGATGGTGGGTTGCCCTCCTGCAGCCTCGGGTAGCTGATCGTGGTCATCATCCTCCTCGGTCCTCCCGGTGTCGGCAAAGGAACCCAGGCCAAGTGCCTGAGCTCCGACCTCGGTTGGGCTCACGTGTCCACCGGAGACCTCCTGCGGGCTGCCCGCAGGGAGGGAACCGAGCTCGGCCGGAAGGCCCAGAGCTACATGGACAACGGGGAGCTGGTCCCCGACGACCTCATCCTGGACCTGGTGCGCGAGCACCTGGCTGGCCTCGACGACGATCGAGGGATCCTCTTCGATGGCTTCCCCCGGACCACCGCGCAAGCGGACGGGCTCGAGGGTGTCCTGAGCGATGTCGGTCGAAGCGTGGACGCCGCGGTGGTCTTCCATGCCCCGGAGGAGACGCTGGTGAAGCGCCTCTCCGGGCGGCGGAATTGTCCCGAGTGCGGCGCACTCTACAACGTGCACTTCTCCCCACCGGAAGAGGACGGTGTCTGCGATCGATGCGGTCACGACCTCTCCCATCGGAAGGACGACGACGCCGAGACGGTCCGCCGCCGCCTGGAGGTCTATCAGGAGGAGACGGCTCCGCTCATCCGGTGGTACGAGGAGCACGAGGCCCGTCAGGTCCTCATCGAGGCGGACCGGGGCGTGGACGAGATCCAGGCGGAGCTCCGGACGGAGCTGGGACTGTGATCCAGATCCGGACCCCTCAGGAGATCGACCTCATGGCCCGAGGCGGCGCGATCATCGCCGGCCTGGTGCAGGAGCTCGAGGACCGCATCGAGCCCGGGATGACCACCCACGCCATCGACGAATTCAGCGAGCGCTACATCGAGGCCCACGAGGGCGCCACGCCGGCCTTCCGGGGGCTGTACGGTTTCCCGGGAAGCGTCTGCATCTCGGTGAACGAGGAGATCGTCCACGGCATCCCCTCCGCGGAGCGGGTGCTGGAGGCGGGCGACATCGTGTCGGTGGATGTCGGGGTGAAGCTCGACGGCTGGTGCTCCGATTCGGCATGGACCTTCGCGGTGGGTGACATCGCCGACGAGGTCCAGGCCCTGCTGGACGTCACCCGCGACGCCCTCCGCAACGCGGTGGCCGCTGCCGTCCCCGGGAAGCACGTGGGGGACATCGGGGCCGCCGTCGTGGAGACGGTGCAGGGCACGGAGTTCGGGATCGTCCGGGACCTGGTGGGTCACGGGATCGGTCGAGAGGTCCACGAGGACCCGCAGGTGCCCAACGTGGGCCGTGCAGGGTTCGGCCCGCTCCTCCGTGAAGGGATGGTCCTGGCCATCGAGCCCATGCTCTCGTCGGGATCGACACACATCCGGACGCTGGACGACGCGTGGACGGTGGTGACCGCCGACCGGGCGCTGTCGGCCCACTACGAGCACAGTGTGGCCATCACCGCGGAGGGTCCCCGGATCCTCACCGGGGGCGACGACGAACCCGCCGAATCGGTGCAGGCCCGGACTCCCAGCTCCCGGACGGCTTGAGGCCGTCTACGTTCGTAGCTATACTACAAAGCTCTGCCACAAACTGATGTGGAGATGGAATCGTGAAGGTTCGAAGCAGCGTCAAACCGATTTGTGAGCACTGCAAGGTGGTCCGCCGCAAAGGTGTGGTGAGGATCATCTGCTCTCGCAATCCCAAGCACAAGCAGAAGCAGGGCTGACATGGCACGTATCGCCGGAGTCGACCTACCCCGCGGCAAGCGGGTCCCGGTCGCGTTGACCTACATCTTTGGCATCGGGGACACCCGCGCCCGGACCATCGTGGAGAACGCCGAGGTGGATCCGTCCACCCGGGCCCACGAGTTGTCCGACGAGGAGTTGAACCGCATCCGCCGTGAAATCGAGAAGTACAAGGTGGAGGGTGCTCTGCGTACCGAGGTGTCCATGAACATCAAGCGCCTGATGGACATCGGGTGCTACCGGGGGCTGCGGCACCGTAAGGGCCTGCCGGTTCGTGGGCAGCGGACCAAGACCAATGCGCGCACCCACAAGGGGAAGCGCCGCTCCATCGCAGGAAAGAAGAAGCCGCCGCGGAAGTAGCGCGTCGGTCCGGGCCCCTCGCCGGGCCCGTCTCGTGAAGCGGCGGGATGCCGGGCTCCGGCCCGGATACGCCGCATCCGCATTGCAGGTACCCAGGACCAGGTTGGAGACACGTGGCCAAGCCCAAGAGTCAGAGCAAGAAAAAGAAGAAGAAGGTCGTGGAGTCGGAGGGGATCGCCCACATCAAGGCGACCTTCAACAACACCATGATCACCATCACCGATTCGTCCGGGGACACCGTGACCTGGGCCTCCGCCGGCAAAGCCGGCTTCAAGGGGTCCAAGAAGTCCACGCCGTTCGCGGCGACCCTCGCCGCCGAGCAGTGCGGCCGGGATGCCATGGCCATGGGCGTTCGGAAGATCGATGTGAAGGTCCAGGGTCCTGGGTCCGGGCGAGAGTCCGCCATCCAGGGGCTGGCCTCGGCCGGTCTCCACATCAAGTCCATCCAGGACGTCACGCCGCTGCCGCACAACGGCTGCCGTCCTCCCAAGAAGCGCCGCGTCTAACCGCCTAGAGATAACGAATGGCTCGTCATACAGGACCCGTCTGCAAGCTCTGCCGCCGGGAAGGACAGAAGCTCTTTCTCAAAGGGCAAAAGTGCTACACCGAGAAGTGCCCCGTGGACCGTCGCGGCTACCCGCCGGGACAGCACGGCCCTGCGCAGGCCCGCCGTCGGAAGCAGTCCGACTACGCGGTCCAGCTCCGGGAGAAGCAGAAGGTGAAGCGCATCTACGGGCTGCAGGAGAAGCAGTTCCGGAACCTCTTCGAGAGCGCCTCCAAGGTGGAGGGCATCACCGGCGAGAACCTGCTGGTCGCCCTCGAGTCCCGGTTGGACAACATCATCTTCAGGATGGGTCTGGCCGTCAGCCGCAACCAGGCGCGGCAGACCATTCGACACCGCCACGTGGAGGTCAACGGGCGGGTGGTGGACATCCCCAGCTATCAGGTGAAGGCCGGGGACGAGGTCGCCATCAAGAGCGGCTCCAAGAACCTCCTTCCGGTCGAGGCCAGCCTCGAGTCCCGGACGCGTCCGTCGCTCGTCGACTGGCTGGCCTTGGACGAGAAGGCCCGCGTGGGTCGGATGGTGCGCAAGCCCACCCGCGACGACATCCCGCTGGCCGTGCAGGAACAGCTCATCGTCGAGCTCTACTCGAAGTAATCGGGCCGCAGGGCCCCGCCACCGCCGGATTCCGCCGGGTGGCGACGCCGAAGACTTGCAGGAGGACATTGTGGAGATAGATCTCACCGGGCTGGTACTTCCGGAGCGAGTGGAGGCCGCCGAGGTCTCCGAGGACGGGCGGTCGGCCCAGTTCGTCATCGAGCCCCTGGAGCGTGGCTTCGGCCACACGCTGGGGAACTCGGTGCGTCGGGTCCTGCTCAGCTCCCTTCGGGGCGCTGCCGTCTGGGGCTTCCGGATCGACGGGGTGGTGCACGAGCACCAGACCATCGCCGGGGTCGTGGAGGACGTGCACCAGGTCATCCAGAACCTCAAGTCGCTGGTCGTCATCATGGACGACGACGTGGACGAGGCTGTCCTGGAGATCCACACGGAGTCGGAGGGCGCGGTGACGGCCGCCGACATCCAGACCCAGGCCGGTGTGGAGATCCTGGCGCCGGACCACCACCTCTTCACGCTCCAGGAGGACAAGGAGCTGAACGTGGAGCTCCACGTGAACAAGGGTCGTGGCTTCGTCCTCGGGGACCAGCACGAGCTGCCTCGCGGCGCGCCGGTGGACATGGTCCGCGTGGACTCCATCTACAACCCGGTTCGTCGGGCCAACTTCTCCGTCGAAGAGACCCGGGTGGGTCAGCGTACCGACTTCGATCGGCTCACGCTCTTCGTGGAGACGGACGGTTCGGTGGAGCCGGAGGACGCGGTGGCCTACGCCGCCGAGCTCGTCCGGAAGCACCTGGAGTACATGCTCTACTTCGGCGAGGGTGGTATTCCAGAGGAGACCCCTCCGGGAGCCGTCGCCGTACCCGAGCGCCTGCAGGACCTCTTCGCCCGGCCCATCGAGGATCTGGCGGAGCTCTCGGTCCGGTCCCGGAACTCCCTCCAGAAGGAGAACATCCGGACGCTGGGGGATCTGGTGCAGCGCAGCGAGGATGAGATGCTTCAGATCGAGAACTTCGGAAAGAAGTCGCTCAAGGAGATCTCGGACTTCCTGGAGGAGCACGGCCTGGAGTTCGGTCTCATGCTGGAAGAAGGTGACGACGGTCGTCTCTTCTTCGTCGAGGAAGAGCCGGAGACGGCCGGGAGCAGCGAGGAGTAACCATGCGGCACCGCAAGAAGGGAAGAAAGCTGGGCCGAACCGCCCAGCACAGGCGCGCGACTCTGCGCAACATGGCGACGTCCCTGTTCCGCCACGGGCGCATCGAGACGACCACGGCCAAGGCCAAGGAGCTCCGGCCCTATGCCGAACGTCTCATCACCCTGGCCAAGCGGGGCGACCTCCACGCTCGGCGGCAGGCGGCGCGGAAGATCCAGGACCGTGAGGTGCTCGGGCATCTCTTCGACGACATCGGTCCTCGCTTCTCCCAGCGGCCCGGAGGGTACACCCGGATTCTGAAGCTCGGGGCCCGGAAGGGTGACGCCGCCGACATGTCGCTCATCGAGTTGGTCGATTAAGTTGGGGCTTCTCTTGGACTCCAACCCCGAACAGGACAGGACGACGGACATGCGTGACAACTCTTCGCGGCGCGGTGCAGCGGATCTTGGCACCCCTCTCATGATCGTGGCGTTCCTGGTCATCGGAGGGTTCCTGTTCTGGCTGTATCGGGAGTCCGAGGCGGAAGAGCAACTCCGCATGCAGGAGGCTGCCGAAGAGGCGGCCCGCATCGAGGCGGAGGAGCGACGGGCCCGGATGCTGGTGGATGCCCAGGCCATCCAGATGGATGCGTCGCCCTGGGAGGGCGACACGATCATCGTGGAGGAGCAGGCGGTGGCGAGCTCCCTCGGTAGCCAGGGATTCTGGATGGAGATGCCCAACGGCAATCCCTTCCTCATCTCCCTCTCCGACGGGGTGAAGCAGGAGAACCTGTCCCTCGACAACGGTCAGGGCACGACGGTCACCGGCGTGGTGACGGCCATGAACGACTCCATCCTCACGGCCTGGACCGAGTCCGGTGCCATTGCCGAGGGAGATCGTCTGGCGGCGGAGTTCGCCACGCACTTCATCGAGGCGTCGGACGTCGAGTTGGTGGAGCTCCCGCCGGAGCCCGCCGACTCCACCGCCGCCGACTCCACCGGAGCAGACGCCCAGAGCGGCGCCTGACCACCGGCGGTTCCGAGAACACGTTTCTACGGCAGGTATAGACCGATGGCTCGAAGGTGCTACGTATGTGACAAGGGCCCCGGGGTGGGGAACAACGTCAGCCACGCCAACAACCGGACCAAGCGCCGGTGGCTTCCCAACCTCCAGCGGGTGAAGATCATCGATCGCGACGGGGAGCGGCGTCGGGTGCGGGTCTGCACGTCGTGCATCTCGGCCAACAAGATCACCAAGGCGCCCCCGATGAAGGCGGACGCCGAGGCCTGAACGAGCCACCTGCGCCGAGCGCCTCCCTCCGAGACGCCCGGTAGTCCCTCGAAAGCCTCCACGGTACGTTCGTTCCGTGGAGGCTTTCGTGCGTTCCCCCGATCGGTAGGGTCCACCCATGGATGAAGGAGCCGGCAGGCGCGCCCCGCTCGAAGGTGGCGAGAAGGAGCCGAACGGCCCCGGTCGCGAGGCGGC
>CAKZOQ010000119.1 GCA_937136445.1 uncultured Gemmatimonadota bacterium | reverse complement strand
AAGGCCGCCGGAGCGTCGTCGTCGGGCCCCACCGGCAGCCACGGAGGCATGTAGCCCCGGCCGACGGCTTCGGCGATGGCCGGGGCCCGGGGAGCCACCTCCTCGAAGGTGAGGAGGGAGAAGGGAGCGCTCCCGCCGGGGCGATGGCAGTCGGCGCAGTTCGCATGGAGAATGCCCGCCACCTCCGCGAAGCCCGGGGGCTGCTGCAGGGCGCCGGGCGCGGGCTCGGTCCCTCCGCTCGACGCGGGCCCCGCGCGGCAGGCGCCGAGCCCCAGGAGGAGCCCCGTCCCGACGAAGCGGACCAGGCCCCCCAGGCGGGGGATGCTGAAGGTGGACGATGGATCCAAGAGGCTCCTCCCGAGCGGAATGGGGCAATGTAGGCCGGAGGATCGGCGTTGGGGAGGCGAACCGGTGGGCGACCCCCCGACCCGCTCCGCTTGCCGCACGCTTCCGCGGGCATCTATCTTCGCCTCCTCGTACGAGAGAGCTGCGACCCGCCCGTCGACTCTTGGATTCGACACGCCGCCCCGGCGCCTCCGGGGGGGTAGGGAGAGGAGCAGGGCGCCCCTCCGATCGGGTCTGGAGTCGGAGGAAGCGTTGCGGCCTCGTCCCACCTCCGGCCCGGCGAACTCCATGACTCGCTCGCTCCTCCGCGCGGTCCTTCTCCAGAGCGTTCTGGTGGCCCTCGGCTTCACCTGGGCCGGGACCCAGCTCGCCGCCCAGGACGCCGGCGTCGACTGGCCCTACTACGGGGGCGACCAGGGCGGTCAGAAATACGCCCCCGTCGCCGACATCCACCCCGGCAATGTCGGCCAGCTCGAGGTGGCCTGGGAGTGGGAGACGGGCGAGGAGCCCATTCCCGGCCCCCGTCAGCCCATCCCCGGGCAGGACGTGCGGCCGGCGAGCTTCGAAGTCACGCCCATCGTGGTCAACGACACGATGTACCTGAGCACCGGCTACAATCGGGTCGTGGCCCTGAATGCCGACACCGGAGAGGAGTACTGGGCCTTCGATCCCGGGACCCGGAACTGGGGCCGCCCACCGAACGGCACCGGGCTGGTCCACCGAGGCATCGGGATGTGGACCGGAGACGGCCAGCGACGGATCTTCCTCAACACCCGCTGGCGCCTCATCGCCCTGGACGCCGCCACCGGGGAGCCCATCGAGAGCTTCGGACACGAAGGGGAGATCGACCTCACCGAGCATCTCCTCTGGCCCACCAATCGCCTCCACTACACCCAGACCTCGCCCCCCGTCGTCTTCGAGGACCTGGTCATCCTGGGCAACGGGGTCTGGGACGGCTTCGTCTATCGGCAGGATCCTCCGGGGAACATGCAGGCCTTCGACGTGCGCACCGGGGAGATCCGCTGGGTCTTCAACCTCATCCCCCAGGAGGGGGAGGTGGGACAGGAGACCTGGGAGGACGGGTCCGAGACCTACACGGGCCACACGAACGTCTGGGCGCCCTTCACGCTGGACACGGAGCGGGGGCTCCTCTACCTGCCGGTGGGCACCCCGAGCAACGACTACTACGGGGGCCACCGAAAGGGAGACAACCTCTTCGCCGAATCCCTCCTCTGCCTCGACGCCCGCACCGGCGAACGGAAATGGCACTTCCAGGCGGTCCACCACGGGCTCTGGGACTACGACCTGGGCTCCCCACCGACCCTGGCGACGGTCACCGTGGACGGCCGCGAGCGGGACATCGTGGCAGCGGCCTCCAAGATGGGGATGCTCTACGTCTTCGACCGGGTCACCGGGGAGCCCATCTGGCCCATCGAAGAGCGGCCCGTCCAGCAGTCCGACGTGCCGGGAGAGCAGACCGCGCCCACCCAGCCCTTCACCACCCGTCCCGCCCCCTTCTCCCGGCTGGGGTTGAAGGAAGAGGACCTCATCGACTTCACCCCGGAGCTGAGGCAACAGGCGCTGGAGCTCATCGAGCCGTATCGCTACGGCGAGATGTACATGCCGCCCTCGCTCGAGGGCACGCTCATGCTGCCGGGGATCATCGGAGGGGCGAACTGGGGCGGGGGCGCCTTCGATCCCACGACGGGGATCTACTACGTGAAGGCCTCCGAAGGCGCCAACCTCCTCAAGCTCGTTCCGGGAGATCCGGAGCGGGTGGAGGCCGACTACGACATCGACCGCAGCGTGCGGGGCATCAACCTGGAGAACGGGCTGCCCCTGGTGAAGCCGCCCTACGGGCACCTCACCGCCATCGACCTCAACACCGGGGATCACCTGTGGCAGGTCCCGGTGGGGGACACCCCGGGGGTGCGGTTCAACCCCGCGCTCCGTGGCGTGGAGCTGCCGGAGCGGCTGGGCGTGGCCGGGGCGGTGGGCCCGGTGGTCACCGCAGGCGGACTCGTCTTCCTCACCGGAGGCGCGAACGCGCTCTACGCCTTCGACTCCACCACCGGGGAGGAGCTCTGGTCCGGCCCCCTCGGTGGACGGGGCTACGCGAACCCCATGAGCTACCGGACCCGGGCGGGCCGCCAGTTCGTCGTCATCGCCAGCGGCTCCGGCTCCGGCGCGAAACTCACCGCCTTCGCCCTCCCTGACTGACTCCCCTCCGAGGCTGCGCCCATGTCCGATTCCGATCGAAGGAGCTTTCTCAAGCGATCCGTCACCGCCGTCTCCGCCCTTGCGGTCACGGGGTGCGCCCCGGGCTCCGAGCCGGGGAGCGAGGCCGTGGAGGGCTCCGACGCCTCGACGTCCGCGGCGCTGCCACCGACCACCCTCGAAGCCGTGGGTGAGGTGGTCCTCCCCGCCGAGCTCCCGCCCGAGGAGCGCCAGCAGGTGGTGGCGGGATTCCGGGATTGGCTCGCCGGCTTCCGACCGGTGGTGGAGCAGAATCACGGCTACGGGACCTCGGAGATCGACTACGGGCCCCCGGACCCCGCGCCGGCCTACCGGGCGCAGCTCCTGGCGCTGGACCTCGAGGCCCAGCGACGGCACGGGTCGGACTTCGCGGCCCTCGCGCCAGAGCCCCGCGAGGCTCTCCTTCGCCGGAGTCTGGAGGGGGTGGCGGGTACGGGCATGCCGAATCCCCTCACCGCCGAGCACGTCGCCCTCGCCCTCATGGCCCGCTACTACGACTCCGCCGCCGCGCTGGACCGGTGCTACGGGGTCGGGATCGCCCGCTACTCCTGCCGCGGGCTGTCCGGAATGACGGACCGTCCCGCGCCGCTGGAGGGCGTCTGACCATGGCCAGCGTCATCGAAGCGGACATCTGCATCATCGGCGGCGGCATCACGGCGGCCATGGTGGCGCTGCGCCTCGCCGAAGACACCTCGGCCAGCATCGCGGTGGTGGAGGCCGGCGGACGCACGGACCCCCTGGAGGAGCGGTTCGAGGCCCGTCAGCGCTACATGGACTACGGCGACACCCCCTATCCCGGCGACCACATCCCGGACCAGACCGCCCGGGGCATCATGTCCCGGTCCATGGTGCTGGGCGGCCAGGCCATGCACTGGGGCGGCACCACGCCCCGCTTCACCCCGGAGGACTTCCGGGTGCGGAGCCTCTACGGGGTCGGCACCGACTGGCCCATCGACTACGACGAGCTGGAGCCCTTCTACCAGGAGGCGGAGGAGCGCATCGGCGTCTCCGGGGAGCAGGGCCCGGAGGAGCTGGACCCCCGGTCCTCGCCCTACCCCATGCCGGCCATCCCCCTCTCCTGGACGCTGGACCGGCTCAAGGAGTGGGGGGAGCGTTCGGGGATCCCCTTCTGGGCCAACCCGGTGGCCAAGAACTCGGTGCCCTACCGGGGGCGCAACGTCTGTCAGCGATGTGACACCTGCACCATCTGCCCCACCGGGGCCAAGTACACGCCGGACTTCAGCTTCAACCAGCTCCTGGAGGAGGGTCGGATCGAGCTGCACCTGAATACGCTCGTCCGCCGGCTGGAGCTGGAGGACGCCACCGACCGCATCGAGGTGGCCCAGGCCGTGAACCTGGAGAGCGGTGAAGAGGTGGAGCTCCGGGCCCGCAGCTTCGTGCTGGCGTCGGGTTATGCCTGGGGACCGCACCTCCTGCTCCTCTCCGCCAATTCCCGGTACCCCGACGGACTGGCGAACCGCACCGGAAACGTCGGCCGCTGGATGACCGGGCACCGGCCGGTGAGCGCCTACGTGGAGGTCCCCATGGAGCTCTACCCGGGCATCTACAGCCGGCACAGCCTCATCAGCAACCGCTTCCGCCGCCCGGGGCCGCTGGACCGCTACCTGCGCCACGACCTGCGGATCTGGGAGTCCGAGGTGGGCCGTCAGCCCCGCCTCCGGGACGACGACGGGACCCTCCTCCTGGGCGATGCCGTGATGGCGGACTGGAGGAGCCGGGGCAGCCAGGGGGCCGCGCGCCTGAGGGGCTACTACGACGTCCTCCCCAGCCGGGAGAGCCGACTCACGCTGGACAGCTCGCTTCGCAACGACCTGGGGGACCCGCTGCCCCGTGTGGACTTCGTGGACAGCGAGGCCTCGCTGGCGCTTCGGCAGCACTCCGAGGACTCCATTCGGGGCGTCTTCTCGGAGCTCGTCCGGGCGGGCGGGGGACGGATGCTCCGGAGCGGTGTCCAGGACATCTACGACCATCCCGGAGGCGGCGCCCGCATGGGGGACGATCCCGAGTCCAGCGTCGTGGACCGCTGGGGCCGGACCCACGACCACGAGAACCTCTGGGTGGTCGGCGCCCCCACCATGGTCAGCGGCGGCTGTGCCAACGGGACGCTGACGTTCTCGGCGCTCTCCCTCCGATCCGCCTCGGAGCTGGGGAAGGAGTTCCCGTCGACGGCCTAGGGCAGCGGTATGGAGAAGGCGGGGACGAGTCGCCGGGCGTCCGAAGGACCTCCGGTGGGCGGCCGGGTCGTATCCCCGCCGGCCTCCTCGCCGAAGGTCTTGAGCACGAGGGCCGTCACGGCGGCGGCCGCCACGGCGGCCAGACCGAGCGTGCGCCCACGGTCCAGGCGCTTGAACTCCAGCAGCACGGCGTCGCCTTCGTCGAACTCCACGGACTGGCTGAGCTGCTGGAAGTTGAAGCCCACCTGCCGGGTCGTGCTGGGAACGGTGAGGAGGAGGGACGATCCCTGGATCTCCCGGACCCGACCCTCGAGGACGCTGGCGTCGCGTCCCAGGGCACCCTCGATGCGCACCGCGGCGTCCTGCGTCAGTCGGGCGCGCACCTCCGAGCCCTGGGCCAGGCGGGAGAATTCGGCGGGGGCGTAGGTATAGCAGCCCGACAGGCTCGCGCCCACGAACAACCCGAGCCCCGTCGCGAAGAGAGGGCGGAGTCGGCTCCGGGACATCGTGGCTCCTGCGGCCGAAGCCGCCGAACGAGAAGTCGGATCCCCCTCGGACCCACCCCGTCGGCCGGGGAGTCCGAGAGAGGGGGTAGAGTAGCCTCCGCCGCACGCGTCCAGCAATCCCGAACACGCCCCATCGTCGCCCCGACCAGGAGCCGACCCATGCGTCCGTATCGCCGTACCCTCGCCGCGCTGGCCTGCTGGATGCTCCTCCTGGTGCCCGGTGCCTCGGGCCAGGAGGAGATGGCCCTGCGGGCGGATCGGGTGATCGATGGCACCGGGGCGGTCCGGACCGACGCGGTGGTGCGGGTCCAGGACGGGGAGATCGTCGCCGTCGAGGAGGGCGGGACGGCGTGGACCCACGACCTGGGGGCGGTCACCCTCCTGCCGGGCTTCATCGACACCCACATCCACCTCACCTCCCACTTCGACACCGCCGGACGCATCGCCACCCGAGCGTCGGGGGAGACGCCGGCCCAGGAGGCCCTCTTCGCCGCCGGCAACGCGTGGTCCATGCTCCAGGCGGGCTTCACCACCGTGCAGAGCATGGGCTCGCCGGAGGATGTGGACCTCCGGGACTGGGTGGCCCGAGGCGTGATCCCCGGCCCCCGCATCCTCACCTCCATCCGTCCCATCTCCGACAACACCGGCGACCCCGCCGCCATCCGGGCCGCGGTGCGGGAGCGCGCCGACCAGGGCGCCGACTTCATCAAGATCTTCGCCTCGGCGAGCCTCCGGGACGACGGCTACCCCACGCTGAGCCAGGAGCAGCTCGACGCCGCATGCGGCGAGGCCGCCACCCTGGGACTCCGCGCCGCCGTCCACGCCCACGGCCCGGTGAGCGTCCAGCGGGCGGTGCAGGCGGGGTGTACGGTCATCGAACACGGTGCGCTCCTGGATCGGGAGACGCTGGAGATCATGGCGGAGGCCGGGACCTTCTTCGACCCCAACATCTACCTGGTGTCGGTGAACTACCTGGAGAATCAGGACCGCTTCCTGGGCACCGGCAACTTCACCGAGCGCGGCTTCCAGCTCACCCGGGAGTCGATCCCCGTGAAGCTGGCCATGTTCGAGGCAGCCCTCGACGTACCGGGGCTCCGGCTGGTCTTCGGGACCGATGCCGTGGCCGGGGCGCACGGACGGCAGGTCCAGGAGCTGATCTACCGGGTTCAGGAGGCGGGACAGGACCCCATGGACGCCATCCGGACCATGACCTCCGTCTCCGCCGAGTCGCTGGGGATGGAGGACGCCATCGGCACGGTGGAGCCCGGTCGCCTGGCGGACCTGGTGGCGGTGGCCGGGAACCCCCTGGAGGACATCACCGCGCTGGAGCGGGTGGTCTTCGTCATGAAGGACGGCGTGGTCTACCGGAACGTGACCTCCGTCGGCGCCTCGCGCTGATCTCGACCCCCGCCGAGCAGACGCCTACCAGACAGAAAGGGCCGGGGGAAGACCTCGCCCCCGACCCTTCATGCCCTCGATTCCCGCCTCGATGTCAGGCGAGGCAGGTCCTCACGACACGTTGGGGTTGGTGTCCCGCTCGCTGTCGGGAATCGGGAAGCAGAGGTCCTGGTTGAGCAGGTAGCTCTCGTCCCCTACGACCTCCAGGGGATCCATCTCCCCCGGCGTGCCCGCCGCGTCCCACCGATAGAGGTCGCCCAACCGGCGTCCTTCCAGCCAGAGGGCAATGCCCCGCTCCCGCTTCAGGTGGGTCCAGGTCTCCGCCGCGGAGGAGGCGGTCCGCGCCGCCACCCCGTGGTCCGCCCGGATGGCGTTGATGAGGGCCAACGCGCCCTCCCAGTCGCCGTCCACAAGGGCTCCCTCGGCCTCGATGAGGCGCATCTCCTCGCCGCTGGAGAGGTTCATGTCGCCCTCCCGATCGAACTTGAGCTGTCGGTAGAAGGGCACCGAACCGCAGCAGGCCAGCCCACCGTCCCCGGGAAGCCCGGTATCCTCCCAGGCCACCCGCGGATCGCCGGAGTCCAGGA
>CAKZOQ010000118.1 GCA_937136445.1 uncultured Gemmatimonadota bacterium | reverse complement strand
TCCTCGGAATCGATGATCCCGCGCCGGAGACGACCGGTCAGGAAGTACGAGCCGGAGCCCGCCATCTCGTCTCCGAGACGTGCCTGCATGAAGGCGTTGCCGTCGTAGCCCTCCGAGAAGTCGGCGGACATGCCGGTCACCAGAGCGTCCACACCCTGGACGGAGTTGAGGTCCTCGTCGAGGATCCGGCCGGGGTTCTGCACTTCGAAGAGCTCCCCGTCCCCGCAGCCGCCGAGCCCCAGCGTGGTCGCGATGGCGACCACGCCGAGGAGGCGGGAAGTAGTTGTCATGATTCGCATATATCTCTGCCTTCCTTAGAAGTCGACCTTGACCGAGAAGATGAAGCTCCGCATCGGCGGGAGGTTGTAGTACTCCTGCCGGTAGAGAACCTCGTCGGAACCATCCTCAGCCGCCTCCGGGTCGAGACCCTCGAAGTCGGTGAAGGTGGCCAGGTTGCGGCCCTGCAGACGCAGCGTCGCGCCCCGGATGCTTCCGGGCAGCCAGGTGTCAGGCACCCGGTAGCTCACGGAGGCGGAGCGGAGCTTGAAGAAGTCCGCCGCCTGGGTCCACATCCCGTACCGCGTCTCGTCCGGATCGCAGAGCGCCCGGTCCTCCGCGGTCAACTGATCCCGGCCACCGGCGTCGATGGTCGCCTGGATCTCCCGGCAAAGCGGCCATACCTCACGCCGCGTGTTCTGGTACGCCACACCGGAGGACAGCACGTGGCCGCCCTGGCCCTCACCCAGCACGTCGATGGTCAGACGGTCGCCGAAGGTGAAGGCGGTGTTGAAGCCGTAGGTGTGGGTGGGCGTCGTCGGCCCGATGCACTCCTCTTCGAACTCGGGAGCGGCTATTTCGGTCGGGTTCTGAACCACGCTCTCACAGAACACCGGGAGGGCCTGATTCAGCCGGACGTAGTTCCGCCAGCCCAGGTCGATGCTCTCGAGACCACCCATGTCCAGGACTTCGGACGTGTTGGTGGCCAGTCGGCCGCCGAGATCCCAGGTGAAGCCGCGGGTCTGGATGACCTGGGCATTCAGGAAGACCTCGTGGCCCTCGTTCACGATCTCACCCACGTTCTCGAGCTGCTCGCCGACGAATCCGCCGGAGGGCCGCTGCACCACGTCGATGAGGGCGTCGAAGGTGTTCTGGTTGTAGTAGGTGTACTCGTAGGAGATGCGGTCCTCGAGGAACGAGCCTTCGACGCCTACCTCCCACTCCCGGGTGCGCTCCGGACCGAGGTCGGGGTTCCCCAGGTTGTCCGGGGTCACGGCGGGTCGGCCGTCGTTTCCGGCCACCGACTCCCAGGTCCGCACCGCGTCGAAGGTGCCGGGCGCCTTGCCCGACTCTCCGATGGCACCACGCAGCTTCATGGTCCCAAAGGACTCGGGGAAGAAGCTCTCGTCGGAGATGATGTAGGACATCGAGGCCTTGGGGTACGCCTGCAGCCCGAAGTCCTGACCAAAGGCGGAGTGACCGTCCACCCGCATCCCCAGCGTGACGAAGAGACGATCGGCGATGCCGACCTGCTCCTGCACGAAGAAGCCGCCGGTGGTGATGGTCGTGTTGTACTCGGTGGACGTCGTCCGGGCGCCGGACTCCAGCACCTTGTCGCCCGGGCCGGCGAAGTCGTCGCCGAAGCCGTTCACACCCGAGATGAAGTCGTTGAAGAGCTGACCACCCACGGAGAAGGTCGAGGCGAGGCCGAACAGGTCGGTCTCCCAGGTCCCTGCGTAGTCCAGGGTGAGCTTCCGCGTGATGTAGTCGTCCACCTCACGGTTGCCCAGCGGCACGTAGAAGAAGCCCCAGGGGCGCTCCTCGTAGAAGGTGGCGCGAGACCAGTCGAGCCCTGCGTTCAGGCGATGGCTCATGCCGCCGCCTGGGTTGAACAGGAGGTTCACGCCGGTGACGAAGTGGTCCACGAGGTTGTTGAGCCCCATGTCGAGGACCTTGGCATCCTGGTCGTTCGTGTAGTCGTTCCCGCCCCGCATGACGTTCAGCAGGAGTCCCTCGGCGTTGTTGCCGTCGGGGATCCAGTCGATGTCCTTGTGGCTGAAGAACGAGTTGAAGCGCACGTCCAGCTCGTCGATGGGCTGGAAGGAGAAGTTGCCCCGGAGGCTCCAGGACTCCTCACCCTGCGTGTCGATGGGCTCACCGAAGCTGTTCTCGGCCGGGGTGTTGATGACCCCGCGCTCGTCGCCCCAGGAGGCGGACATGAAGTAGTTGACCCGCTCCGCACCGCCACGCACCGACAGGTTGTAGCTCTGGAGGTGGCCGTTGGTGAGCCAGGACCCGCTGGCGGGGCAGCTCACGTCTGCCGGGAACATGGGGTCCTCGTTGCTGTTGCAGGAATTCAGCCCGAGCCCGGTGGGGTTCACGTCCTTGTCGGGTCCCACATGCCCCAGGGTGTTCACGCCCTGATCCATGGAGAAGCTCCACGCCGGCGCACCGGCGGCGCCCCGCTTCGTGAAGATCTGGATCACGCCGCCCGAGGCTTCGGTGCCGTACAGCGTCGTGGCAGCCGCACCCTTGATGACCTCGACCCGCTCGATGTCCTCGGGGTTGATGTCGTTGAGAGGGCTGGCCGACTGGTTCTGTTCCGGATCGCCTGGGTAGGCTGTACTACGGATCCGGACGCCGTCCACGTAGATGAGGGGCGAGTTGCCCTGCGTCACCGAGTTGTTGCCGCGGAGGCGGATGGTGGATCCGGCGCCCACCTGACCACCGTTGTCCAGCACCGTGGCGCCCAGGGCGCGGCCCTGGAGAATGTCGCCCACGTTGGAGATGGGGGCGGCTTCGATGGTGGACTGGTTGATCTGGGTGACCGAGTTCCCGATCTCGCGGCGCCGTGCTGCGCCGGCGGTCCCGGTGACGACCACGCCCTCCAGGCTGATGGCCTCGTTGCGGAGGTCGGCGTCGGCGGTCACGGTTTCACCCGCGGAGACGGAGATCTCCATCTGCTGGGTGCCGTACCCGATGTAGTCGAACTGAACGATGTGGGTACCGGCCGGCACGTTCACCAGCAGGTAGCGGCCCACATTGTTCGCGAGCGTTCCGAGGTTGAGTTCGGGGACGCTTACCTGGGCGCCGGATACCGGCTGCCCCGTGGAACGGTCCCGAACCGTCCCGGTGATGGTGCCGGTGGCCTGCGCGGCGAGGTCGCCGGCGAAGGTCGGAGCCAAGGCCAGGGCCATGACGGCCGCTGCGCGCTTGAACCGGCGGAGGTTCTCACGGCTGACAAAGCGTGAGGACATAGGTCCCTCCAGAAGTGAAACGAAAACACGACATACCGACCCGTCCCGGGCCAATATGCCACGAACATGAAAGATGTCTCTGGGGGACGCTACGGTGATGGAGGCGAAACCCATGCAGCATAAGGGATTCCTACGCTCTCAATCGAGCATCCTCCACCCTGCCACACGATCCACCCCAGGTACCACTGAGGCCAATTCTAGGGAACCCGTCGGAACCGCGCCACCCCGAATCGGGGGATGTACAACGGCCCACGGGCCCTGCTGGCGGTCAGGACGGCGACGGTGCCAGCCGATCGCAAGCAAAGCGCGGTCCGTCGCGTCATCCTACCGAAAAGGAAGCCCCACCGAAAACAACGGCAGCCAGGAGTCCTCAGGCTGGGGTCCCGGACGAGCCAACTCACCTCCCCGCCCGTCGAATCCCAGGTACGCCAGGAGTCCCACCCCACCAATGATCCCCGCGGAGATGAGGACGCTTCGCAGCTGGTTCACCTCCCTCTGCTCCACCTGAAGCACCGACGAGCGGGCGATGGAAATTTCCTGGAAGGAGATGGGGGTCTCCACCACCATGGTCAGGGAGTCGGACTCGTAGCCCACGAATTCGCCGGACACCGTCCCTTGACGGGCGTCCAGGTAGGCCCGAAGTCGCGGGAATTCCTGGTCCGCCAGGCTCACCCGGATGCGGCTGCTGGGCTCTACCTGCGAGACCTCGGCGGGCCGGTAGGAGAAACACCCGCCCAGCACGAAGGAAGCGGCGAGGGCCGACAGGAGGGCCAGGCGCCCCCGACGACGGGGGCCGGGGAGTGCGACAGGCGAGGGGGTCGGGTGGGGCACGGGCGTCCGTCCTTCCTGGGAGTCCGTCAGGGGGGTGGAGCCTACAATCTAGGTGAGCCGAGGCCGTCCGCCACCTGACGTCCAGAGGGTGGCCTCACCCGGCCTCCCATGCCAGGGCCGCCCCTCCACGTTATCCTACCCGGCGACCCTCCACCGAAACCCGGGATCCTCCGCATGCGCCGTCCATCACTCTCCTCCGCGCTCCTCATCTGCTTCCTCGCGGCCCTCGTCGGACTACCTGCGGCCCACGAGCTTCAGGCCCAGGCCACCCGCCAGAACGGGCACGCCGGAGGCGGCATGGTGTCCGCCGCCCAGCCGCTGGCGACGGAGGCCGGCGTCCGGATGCTGGAGCTGGGCGGGAACGCCGCCGATGCCGCGGTGGCCGCCGGGTTCGCCATCGCCATCGTGGAGCCCACCATGAACAGCATCGGAGGGCGGAACCAGATTCTGGTGCACCTGCCCGACGGACGGGTCGTGGGGATCGACGGGACGACCCAGGCGCCGTGGGACTACGACTACGACTCGGCCCCGCAGGCGGACTACGGCTATCCGGTGGTGGGTGTACCCGGCGCCGCGGCGGGGCTCCTGAAGCTCCACGCCGAGCACGGCTCCCTCCCCCTTGCGACCGTGATGGCTCCGGCCATCGACTACGCCGAGAACGGCTTTCGGGTGCTTCCGGGCGACGCCGCACGACAGAACGCCGCGGCGGACGACATCGCCGAGTTCCCCGGAAGCCGCGAGGTCTTCCAGGAGGAGGACGGCACCGCCTACGACGCCGGCGATCTGCTGCGGCAGCCCGACTATGGCGCCACCCTGCGGGCCCTGGTGGAGGGCGGCCGGGACGCCTTCTACCGCGGCGAGATCGCCGAGGCCATGGCGGCAGACCTGGCGACCAACGGGAGCGCGCTGACGCTCCAGGCCTTCCACGACTACGAGGCCAAGGACTCCGGCATCCTCCGCGGGACCTACCGGGGCTACGAGATCGTGGGACTGGACGTCCCTGCGGCGGGGGCCGTGGTGATCCAGGCCCTCCACATCCTGGAGCACTTCGATCCGGCGGACCTGACCGAGGCGGAGTGGTCGGCCGTCGTGGGGCAGGCCATCGGAGCGGCCAGCCCGGAGCTGCGGGCCCTGGGAACGGATTCGGCGGCGGCACGGGCGGTCTCGAAGGAGTGGGCGGCTCGGATGGCGCAGGAGATCCAGGCGCCCGAGGAGAGCCGGGTGGGCGTGAGTGCGGAGAGCAGCGACGGTGCCGGAAAGGCCGCGACGGGTGAGTCCATGGCGCGATGGGCCAGCGCACCCCTCCCCCCACCGCTGGACCCCCGAGGTGACGGCCAGGGACACACCACCCACCTCACCACCGCCGATTCCGCCGGCATGATGGTGGCCCTCACCCAGACCCTCGGGCCCAACATGGGCTCCAAGGTGGTGACGCCGGGGCTGGGCTTTCTCTACGCGTCCACCCTGGGCGGCTACCTGGGCCGCATGGAGCCGGGGGAGCGGGCCCGATCCTACATCTCGCCGGTGATGGTGCTGCGGGACGGCCAGCCGGTCCTGGCGCTGGGCGCCGCGGGAGGGTCCCGGATCGTCGCCGGGGTGACGCAGGTCATCTCCCGCATGGTGGACCAGGACATGAGCCTGGCGGGTGCGCTGGAGGCCCCGCGGGTCTTCATGACCGACGACGCACTCCAGGCCGAAACCAGCCCCGTCATCGGCTGGACGCCGGCGGAGCTGCGTCAGATGCGCGGGCTGGGGCTCGACGTGGTGGGCGTGGAGCGGGCGGGCGCCTTCTCCCGGGTGCACGCGGTCCACTTCGACCGAGAGGCCGACGCCTGGATCGGAGGCGCGGACCCCGACTGGGAAGGGAGCGCCCGCGGTCCGGGAGGCGACTGACGCTCGGGGCGAGCGGGGGCTGTGATGGGCCGGGGCCTCGCTTGATGCAGGTCCGGTGGAGCGCTATCTCGTCCCGGCACCGACCCTCTCGCCCCACCGGAGCGCCCGCATGATCCGCCGCAGCCTCGTCGTCGTCGCACTCGCCCTCCTCGCGACGCTGGTCCCCCTGGTGGGGGCGGCCCAGGAGACCACCCTCATCCAGGGGGGTCGGCTCCTGGACGGCTCGGGCAATCCCTGGATCCATGCCGACGTCCTCCTCCGGGGGGATCGCATCGAGGCGGTGGGTAAGCTCGACGACGTCTCCGCCGACCGGGTGGTGGACGCCACCGGCCTCTACGTGGCTCCGGGCTTCATCGACACCCACTCCCACGCCGGCGGAGGCCTGGCGAGCCCGGAGTTGAGCCATGGACGCCCGCTCCTGGCCCAGGGCGTCACCACCATCTTCGCGAACCCGGACGGCGGCGGACCGGTGGATGTGGCGACCCAGCGCGACTCCCTACTGGCCCACGGCCTGGGCGTGAACGTGGCCCAGTTCGTGGGGCACGGATCGGTGCGGCGAGCCGTCCTGGGCACCGAGGACCGAGCCCCGTCCCCCGAGGAGCTCGACCGCATGCGCACCCTGGTTCGCGGCGCCATGGAGGAGGGTGCCTGGGGTCTCTCGTCGGGGACGTTCTACGTGCCCGGCGCCTACTCCGAGCCCGAGGAGATCGAGTCGCTGGCCATGGAGGTGGCGCCCTTCGGCGGCGCCTACCAGAGCCACTACCGCGACGAGTCCACCTACAGCGTGGGGCTCATCGCCGCCGTGGACGAGGTCATCGAGGTGGGCCGCGTCGCCGAGATCCCCGCCGTCCTCACCCACGTGAAGGCGCTGGGCCCGTTCGTGTGGGGCTACAGCCAGGCCATCGTGCACCGGGTGGAGCGCGCCCGGGAGGACGGCGTGCAGGTCTTCGCCGACCAGTATCCCTACACCGCCTCCGCCACCGGACTCGAAGCGGCGCTGCTGCCGCGCTGGTCCCAGGCCGGGGGGCGGGATTCCCTCCTGGCCCGGATGGACCGGCCGGAGACCATGGCGCGGATCCGCGAGGGCATGGAGGAGGGGCTCGCGCGACGGGGCGGCGCCGACCGGATCCAGTTCCGCCGCTACCGCCCGGACCCGAGCATCGAGGGCCGGCTCCTCAGCGACCTGGCGGAGGAGCGCGGGCAGCATCCCCTGGACACGGCGGCGGACCTCATCCGCGAGGGGAGCGTGAGCATCGTCTCCTACAACATGCACGAGAACGACGTGGCGACGCTCATGCGCCAGCCCTGGACCATGACCGGATCCGACGGCGATCTGGTGCCGTGGATGGAGGGGGTGCCCCACCCCCGGAGCTACGGCGCCTTCCCCCGCAAGATCCGGCTGTACGTGCAGGAGGAGGGGGTGCTCTCCCTGGACCAGGCCATCCGAAGCATGACGTCGCTCCCGGCCCACGTGTACGGCATGGCCGACCGGGGACTCCTGCGGCCGGGCACCGCGGCCGACGTGGTGGTCTTCGATCTGGACGAGGTCGTGGACCGCGCGGAGTATACCGCCCCTCACCAGCTCGCCGAGGGAATGGAGTGGGTCTTCGTGAACGGCGAGGCCGCCATCGCCGAGGGCGAGTTCACCGGCGCCATGCCCGGGCGGGTGCTGCAGAAGGGTCGCTAGGACTCATTTTGGGTGTTCGAGCCTTCGCCTGGCGCGCGGCCCTACTTCAACAAGGTCACCGCGAACCCGGCCGGTACGCCTCCACGAGGTCGCCGGCGATCTCCTCTTCCGTGAACCGCACGCGCTTCATCTCGTTGCGGCTGAAGAGCTCGGCCTGGTCGTAGTAGAGCGGTGACTCGGGCCGATTGGAGTTGCCGTAGGCCAGGACCGAATACGCCCGGGGCACCTCCCCGAACTCC
>CAKZOQ010000117.1 GCA_937136445.1 uncultured Gemmatimonadota bacterium | reverse complement strand
GGGACACGGTTCTTCTCCTGGACGCCGGGGCGAACGTCGACTGCAAGCCGCAGCACCTGGTACAGTTTGCCCACCTGGGACAGATCTACGCCCAGGATCTCCTGGGTCGCGAGGAGCCGCGCGTGGCGCTCCTCAACATCGGTGAGGAGCCGGGGAAGGGAGACGAGCTCACGGTCGAGACCCACGAGCTTCTGGCGAACCAGCCCGGCCTCAACTTCGTAGGCAACGTGGAGGGGCGGGATCTCATCCAGGGGGTCTGCGACGTGGTGGTCTGCGACGGCTTCGTGGGGAACGTGCTCCTCAAGTTCTACGAGTCGGTGGCCCAGTTCATCATCGGTCTCCTCCGGAAGGAGATGGCGGTGGCCGGGGACGTGGGCAACCTTGATCTGGAGAATGTCTTCCGCACGTTGGACTACGCCGAGTACGGGGGCGCTCCCCTCCTGGGCGTGAACGGGGTGACCATCATCTGCCACGGTGAATCAGAACCGAAGGCCTTCCGCAACGCCCTCGCTGCGGCCGCCCGAGCCGTCCGCTCCCGCATGGTGGAGCACATGACGAAGCAGCTCTCCGCGGCCACGCCCGAGCCCGCCGGCACGGAAGGTGCGGCATGACGCCTCTTGCTCGCATGGTGTCCACCGGCCGGTTCCTTCCGGACCACGTCGTGACGAACGAGGACCTGGAAAGCCGGATCGACACCACCGACGAGTGGATCCGGAGCCGCACAGGCATCCGGGAACGACGGTTGGCCCCCGACGACATGGGTGTCGCCGAGATGGGTGCCGGAGCCGGGCGTGCTGCACTGGAGGAGGCCGGTCTCGAGCCGTCGGACGTGGACCTGATCATCGTCACCACGGCCACTCCGGACCGGTGGCTCCCGGCGACGTCGTGCGAGATCCAGGCCCTGCTCGGGGCGGACAACGCCATGGCGTTCGATCTCATGGCGGCCTGCACCGGATTTCTCTACGCCCTCTCCATGGCCGAGGGGTTCGTCACCGCAGGTCGCGGAGACACCGTCCTCGTGATCTCCACCGAGAAGATGAGCTCCATCGTGGACTGGACCGACCGCTCCACCTGCGTCCTCTTCGGCGACGGTGCCGGTGCGACGGTGGTGCAGCGGTCCGAGGAGGGTGACGAGCGGGGGATCCGGTCCGCCTTCCTCCGCGCCGACGGCTCCCTCTCCGACCTCCTCCAGCGTCCCGCCGGAGGGGCCGCCCGACCTCTGACGGCCCAACGGCTCGCCGCGGGCGAACATCTGGTGCACATGGCGGGGCGCGACGTCTTCAAGAACGCCGTCCGGGCCATGGCCCACGCCGCCAACACCGCGCTGGACGCCGCGGGCGTGAAGGCGAAGGACGTGGACCTCATCGTCCCCCATCAGGCCAACGTCCGGATCATCGAGGCGACGGCCCGGTATGCCGGGATCTCCATGGATCGGGTCTTCATCAACCTGGACCGATACGGGAACATGAGCTCGGCGTCGGTCCCGGTGGCCCTCGACGAGGCCCGGGAACAGGGCCTCATCGGCGACGGTTCTCTGGTGCTCAGCGCCGCCTTCGGAGGCGGGCTCACCTGGGGCGCCATGACCTGGCAGTTCTGACGTCCCTCCCCATCATCTCCCCCCAGCCCTCTCCGACTCCATGAGTCTGGCCCTTCTCTTTCCCGGTCAGGGATCCCAGTCCGTCGGCATGGCCTCCTCTCTGGCGAAGGAGGTCCCGGTGGCTCGCCGCACCCTGGAGGAAGCCGACGACCTGCTGGGCTTCTCCCTCTCCTCCCTCATGGCCGAGGGGCCGGAAGAGGAACTCACCGCCACCAAGAACGTCCAGCCCGCCATCCTGGCCCATTCGGTGGCGGTGCTTCGGGCCGTGGGGGAGCGGGTGGGCCCGGTGGCACTCACCGCCGGGCATTCCCTCGGCGAGTTCACCGCCCACGTGACGGCAGGCACCCTTTCGTTCGCCGACGCGCTCCAGGCGGTACGCCGGCGGGGAGAGCTGATGTTCGAGGCCGGCGAGGCTCGGGAGGGCACGATGGCGGCGGTGCTCGGCCTCGACGACGTCACGCTGGAGGAGACGCTGGCCCGGGTGGACGCCGGCGTCTGCGTCCCGGCCAACTTCAACTCCTCCAGCCAGATCGTCATCAGCGGCGACCTCGCCGGGATGAAGGAGGGCACGGAGCTGTTGGAGGAAGCAGGGGCTCGGCGGGTCCTCCCCCTCAAGGTGTCCGGAGCCTTCCACTCCCCCCTCATGGCGCCGGCCGCCGACGGCCTGCGGGCGGCTCTGGAGTCGGTGGAGTTCTCGGACCCGAAGGTGCCGGTCATCTCCAACGTCACCGCGGAGCCGGTGGCCTCCGGAGAGACGGCGCGGGAGCTCCTGGTGGCGCAGCTCACCTCGCCGGTGCGCTGGGCCGCCACCATCGACACCATGACCGCCGCCGGCGTCGACCGGTTCCTCGAGCTGGGACCGGGCTCGGTCCTGTGCGGCCTCAACCGCCGCAACGCCCGGGACGCGTCGTGTGCGTCCATGGGTGAGGCCGAGGACATCTACGCCTACGAGGGGGTCGCATGAGCCGCACCGAGCTGCACGGACAGGTCGCCATCGTCACCGGGGGCTCCCGGGGCATCGGGCTGGCCATCAGCGTGGCGCTGGCCGAGGCCGGAGCGGCCGTGGCCGTCCTGGGTCGGAACGGCGAGCGGGCCGTGGAGGCCGCCGGGACGCTCCCGGGGGAGGGCCACGCCGGCTTCGCCTGTGATGTGGCGAATCCCGATGCCGTGAAGGCAACGCTCTCCGCCATCGAGGACGACCTGGGACCGGTGACCATCCTGGTGAACAACGCCGGCATCACCCGGGACAACATCCTCCTCCGCATGAAGGATGAGGAGTTCGATGAGGTCATCGCCACCAACCTCAAGGGAGCCTTCAACTTCACCCGGGCCGTGACCCGGGGGATGATGAAGCGACGCACCGGCTCCATCCTGAACATCAGCTCGGTGGTGGGGCTCCAGGGCAACGCCGGTCAGGCCAACTACGCCGCCTCCAAGGCGGGGCTGGTGGGGCTGACCAAGAGCGTAGCCAAGGAGCTGGCCTCGCGGGGGGTGCGCTGCAACGCCATCGCGCCGGGCTTCATCCACACCGACATGACCGAAGATCTGGGCGAATCCCAGGTCGAACGGCTCCAGCAATTGATCCCCATGGGATCGCTGGGGGAACCCGAGGACGTGGCCGGCGTCGCTCGGTTTCTTGTGGGCCCCGAAGCCCGCTACATTACCGGCCAGGTTCTGGCGGTCGACGGCGGCATGGTCATGTGACGTCGGGCCGGACCGGAACACCCTTTGAGATCGACCATTTCACCAGTACGAACACCCCCAAGGAGGAACGCATGAGCGAGGGCACCGAGAACCGGGTCCGAGAGATCATCATCAACGAGCTGGGCGTCGAGTCGGAGAAGGTCACCGACGACGCCTCCTTCGTCGAGGACCTGGGCGCGGACTCCCTGGACACCGTGGAGCTCGTCATGGCCTTCGAGGAGGAGTTCGGCCTGGACATTCCGGACGAGGACGCCGAGCAGATGCGCACGGTCGGCGACGCCATCGAGTACCTGAAGAAAAACGCCGACTGAGGGAGGCAGTGGATACGCGCGGCGAGCTGGTGAAGGGTCTGGCATGAGCAACGGGAGCGGGACGGGTTCGGGGCGTCGGGTCGTGATCTCCGGCATGGGGGTCGTGTCACCTCTCGGGAACGACAACGAGACCACCTGGGAGGCGCTCCTGGCGGGTACCTCCGGAGCCGACACCATCCAGGCCTGGGAGGCCACCGAGGACTTCACGGTGCGCATCGCGTGCGAGGTGAAGGACTTCGAGCCCGAGGACTTCATGGAGCGGAAGGAGGCCCGTCGCTACGACCGGGTCTCCCAGTTCGCCATCGCCTCGGCGGTGCACGCCATGGAGTCCGCCGGACTGGAGGGGGTCCCCGATGGTTTGGATCCCGCACGGTTCGGGGTGGTCTTCGGGAGCGGCATCGGCGGCATCGGGACCTTCGAGGAGCAGCACAAGCGGCTCCTGGAGTCGGGGCCCGGGCGGGTGAGTCCCTTCTTCATCCCCATGTTCATCCCCGACATCAGCGCGGGTCTCATCAGCATGCGCTGGAACCTCCAAGGTCCGAACTACGCCACGGTTTCGGCCTGCGCCTCCAGCGCCCACGCCATCGGCGCCGCCACCCGACACATCCAGAACGGCGAGGCCGACCTCATGCTCGCCGGAGGGACCGAGGCCACCATCACCCCGATGACGGTGGCGGGCTTCGCAGCCATGAAGGCCATGTCCACCCGGAACGACGATCCTGCCACGGCCAGCCGTCCCTTCGACAAGCATCGCGACGGGTTCGTCATCGGGGAGGGCGCGGGCGCCCTGGTGCTCGAAGAACTGGGGCACGCCCGGGCCCGGGGAGCCGACATCCTGGCGGAGGTGGTGGGCTACGGCCTCTCCGGGGACGCCTACCACATCACCGCCCCGCCCGAGGACGGACGGGGGGCTCAGCAGGCCATGCGGTTCGCCCTGGAGGAGGCCGGCGTCGCCCCAGACGAGGTGGACTACGTGAACGCCCACGGGACCTCGACCATGGCCGACGCCATCGAGACCCACGCGGTGAAGGAGGTCCTGGGCGAGCGGGCCTACGAGATCGTCATGGGCTCCACCAAGTCCATGACGGGGCACCTCCTGGGCGCCGCAGGCGTGCTGGAGGCCTTCGTGGTGGCCCAGGTCCTGCGGACGGGCCACATCCCGCCCACCATCAACTTCGAGGAGGCCGATCCGGCCTGTGACCTCGAGTACGCCCATGACGGGGCGGTCGAGCGGCCGGTGAAGCTGGCCCTCTCCAACTCCTTCGGCTTCGGCGGGCACAACGTCTGCCTGGCCCTGCGTCGCTGGGACGGCTGACGGCGCCCCACCCGGCCCCGGAGTCGGACGCCGGCGGCTCCGTCCTCCTCCACGAAGGAGCACCATGAGGATCGGCACCGGCTACGACTCCCACCGCTTCGACTCCGAGAAGCCCCTCTGGTTGGGTGGCGTACTCATCCCCGACCATCCCGGTCTCACCGGACACTCCGACGGCGACGCCGTGGCCCACGCCGTCATCGACGCCCTCCTGGGCGCCGCGGCGCTGGGGAATGTGGGCAGCCACTTCCCACCGGACGACGACACATGGAAGGATGCCGACTCCATGGACCTCCTGGCCCGGGCGGTGAACGTACTGGAAGGAGCCGGATACCAGGTGGTGAACGTGGATGTCACCATCGTCGCCGAGACGCCTCGGGTGGGTCCCTGGATCGAGTCCATGCGGGAGCGCCTGGGGACGATTCTCACGACGGGCCCCGCCGCCGTCTCGGTGAAGGGAAAGTCCAACGAGGGGATGGGCTGGATCGGTGCAGGGGAGGGGATCGCCGTGCACGCCGTCGCGCTGGTGGACGCGCCGGAGGGGTTCCCCGACCTCTGGTCC
>CAKZOQ010000116.1 GCA_937136445.1 uncultured Gemmatimonadota bacterium | reverse complement strand
CTCGAGATCCTCTCGAGTGACCATGGTCCTCTCCTTCGTTGAAGGCTCCGTCGGGCGGACGGGCCGTGGGTGTACTTCGGATCGTGCGCTGCCCTACGGCCGCCGACCGGCGGGTGTTTCCCGGCAACGGGACGACAACATAATGCCGTCCCCCCCGAACCCGCGACCGGCGTCACGCTCTCGATACGGAGCGGACGGGGATCGCCTTCACATCGGCCAGCGAATGGGTGGCAGGCCTCAGCTCGTCAGCATGGCCTTCAGGTACCGTCCGGTGTACGACTCCTCACAGCCGGCGACCTCCTCCGGCGTACCCTCCACCACCACCCGTCCCCCCTCGGCGCCTCCCTGCGGCCCGAGGTCGATGATCCAGTCGGCGGTCTTCACCACCTCCAGGTTGTGCTCGATGACCACCACGGAGTTCCCCTTCTCCACCAGGCGGTGGAGGACCTCCAGCAGCACCCGCACATCTTCGAAGTGCAGCCCGGTGGTGGGTTCGTCCAGGATGTAGAAGGTGCTCCCCGTCTGCCGCTTGGAGAGCTCGGTGGCCAGCTTCACCCGCTGGGCCTCACCCCCGGAGAGGGTCGTGGCGGACTGACCCAGATGGAGGTAGCCCAGCCCGACGTCGTTCAGCGTCTTCAACTTCCGCTTGATCCGGGGGACGGCGTCGAAGAACTCGAGCGCCTCCTCCACCGTCATGTCCAGGACGTCGGCGATGTTCTTCCCCTTGTAGTAGACGTCCAGCGTCTCGCGGTTGTAGCGCCGCCCCCGGCAGACGTCGCAGGGCACGTAGACGTCCGGGAGGAAGTGCATCTCGATCTTCACCAGGCCGTCGCCGTTGCAGGCCTCACACCGGCCGCCCTTCACGTTGAAGCTGAAGCGCCCGGGCTCGTAGCCCCGCATCTGGGACTCGGGGAGGTTGCTGAAGAGGTCGCGGATGGGGGTGAAGAGGCCGGTATAGGTCGCGGGGTTGGAGCGCGGCGTGCGTCCGATGGGGGACTGGTCCACGTCGATGACCTTGTCCACCCGCTCCAGCCCGTCGATGCCGTCGTGGGCCCCCGGCACCAGCTTGCTCTTGTAGAGGTGGCGGGAGAGGGCGTGGTAGAGGGTCTCGTTCACCAGGGTGGACTTCCCCGAGCCGCTCACCCCGGTGACGCAGGTGAAGACGCCCAGGGGGAAGTCCACGTCCAGATCCTTGAGGTTGTGCTCCCGGGCTCCCCGGATGCGCAGGAATTCCTCCGGGTCCCGAGGGCGTCGCTCCTTGGGGACGGGTATGGCCCGGTCGCCCCGGAGGTAGGCCCCGGTGAGGGAGCGCTCCTCGGCCAGGACGTCGTCCAGATCGCCCTCCACCACCACCTCGCCGCCGTGGCGTCCGGCCCGGGGGCCCAGGTCCACGATGTGGTCGGCGGCCCGGATGGTGTCCTCGTCGTGCTCCACCACCACCACCGTGTTGCCCAGGTCCCGGAGGCGCCGGAGGGTGTCCAGGAGGCGGTCGTTGTCCCGCTGGTGCAGCCCGATGGAGGGCTCGTCCAGGATGTAGAGGACTCCCACGAGACGGCTCCCGATCTGGGTGGCCAGGCGGATCCGCTGCGCCTCGCCGCCGGAGAGGGTGCCGGCGCCCCGACCCAGCGTCAGGTAGTTCAGCCCAACGTCCTGGAGGAAGCGGATGCGCTCCGTCACCTCCTTGAGGATGGGCCCGGCGATCTCCTCGTGGAGGGCGCCGGGCTCGCCGTTGCCCACCGGCACCGAGGCGAAGAATTCGGCGGCCTCGCCGATGGAGAGCTCCACGACGTCGCCCAGCGACCGTCCCGCCACCGTCACCCCCAGCGAGGTGGGCTGCAGCCGGCTTCCCCTGCAGGCGTGGCAGGCCAGGGTGGACATGTAGTCCTCGAGCTGCTTCCGCACCGAATCCGACGAGGTCTCCTGGTAGCGGCGCTCCACGTTGGCCACCACGCCTTCCCAGTAGTCCTCGTAGTAGCCCTGGTCCTCGGCCTTCTTCCTCTTCTTCGATCCCTTCCGACCCGAACCCTTCCTGTAGGGGAACCGGATCTTCATCTCTCCGGAGCCGAAGAGGATGGCGTCGCGCGTGTCGTGGGGCAGATCCTGCCAGGGGGTGTCCGGCTCGAACTCGTAGGCCTCGGCCAGCCCGGGGATGACCGAGCGGCGGATGTGGCCCGAGGGCGAGCCCCAGGGGATGATGACCCCCTCCATCAGCGTGATGCTGCCGTCGGCGGTGAGGAGCTCCGGATTCACCTCCTTCCGGGTGCCGAGACCGTCGCACTCCGGGCAGGCGCCGTACGGGGAGTTGAAGGAGAACTGGCGGGGCTCGAGCTCCGGGAGGTTGGTGCCGCACTCGGTGCAGGCGTAGTGCTCGCTGAACATGTGGGGCACCGGCTCCGCACCCTTGGTCCGGTGCTCCGCCACCTCCAGGATGCCCTCGGCGGTGCGGAGCGCCGTCTCCACCGAGTCCGCCAGCCGGTCCCGATCCTTCTCCCGCACCACCACCCGATCCACCACCACCGCGATGTCGTGGTTCTCGTAGCGGTTCAGCTCCGGCGGGTCCGAGAGGTCGTGGGTCTCGCCGTCCACCCGGACCCGGACGAACCCGTCCTTCCGGGCCTTCTCGAAGAGGTCCTTGAACTCCCCCTTCCGGCCCCGGACCAGGGGCGCCAGGACCTCGATCCGGGTGCCTTCCTCCATGGCCAGGAGGCTGTCGACGATCTGGCTCGCGGACTGACGGAGGACCGGCTCGCCGCAGTTCGGGCAGTGGGGCGTACCGGCCCGGGCCCAGAGGAGGCGGAGGTAGTCATAGACCTCGGTGACCGTCCCCACCGTGGAGCGGGGGTTCTTGGAGACGGTCTTCTGCTCGATGGAGATGGCCGGCGACAGACCCTCGATGGCATCGACGTCGGGCTTCTCCATGAGGCCCAGGAACTGCCGGGCGTAGGCGGAGAGGGACTCCACGTACCGGCGCTGGCCCTCGGCGTAGACGGTGTCGAAGGCCAGCGACGACTTCCCCGACCCGGACAGGCCGGTGACGACGATGAGCTTCTCCCGGGGGAGGCGGACGGAGACGTCCTTGAGGTTGTGTTCCCGGGCACCCCGGACCGTGACGTATTCTTGGGTCATGACCTGCGGATTCGAGATGCGAGGACGTCCGGGCGTGGGCTACACCGCGTGCGGGCTCGTGTGTCGGGCCGCCTGAGGCCGAGCCCGCGGTGGGCTCAGAGCTCCAGTCCCTTCAAGCGCTCCACCCGCTCTTCGGTGGGAGGGTGGGTGCTGAAGAGCTTCATGAGGCCGCGCACCTTCCCCCCGCTGAAGGGGTTCACGATGGCGAGCTGGGCCGCCGCCGGGTTCACCTGCATCGGGATCTGGCGGGCCTGGGCCTCGATGCGCCGGAGGGCTCCGGCGAGGCCGTCGGGGTCACCGGTGATGCGGGCGGCGGTGGCGTCGGCCTGGAACTCGTTCTGACGGCTGATGGCCATCTGCACGATGGCCGCGGCGATGGGCGCCACGATGAGGGTAGCCAGCAGGACGATGGGGTTGGAGTCCCCGTCGCCGTCTCGCCCACCGAGTCCACCGAAGATGAGGCCCCACCGGGCGATGCTGGCGAGCATCGCGATGGCGCCTGCCATGGTGGCGGCCACGGTCCCCACCAGCATGTGGCGGTGCTGGATGTGCGCCAGCTCATGGGCGATGACACCCTCCAGCTCCCGGGGGGAGAGGGTCTGCATGATGCCCCGGGTGACGCAGACCACCGCGTGCTTCGGGCCCCGGCCGGTGGCGAAGGCGTTGGGCTGGTCCGACGGGGCCACGGCCACCGTGGGCATGGGTAGATCGGCCTTCTGCCGGAGCCGGTCCACCATCCGATACAGCTCCGGCGCGTCGGATTCGGAGACGATCCGGGCCTTGTACATCTTCAGGACGGCTTTGTCGCTGAACCAGTACATCCCGAAGTTCATGATCACGGCGAACCCGAAGGCCATCACGGCGCCCCCGGTCCCACCCAGATACTGTCCTACGCCCACCACCAGAATGGTGAGCGCGGTCATCAGACCGAAGACCTTGAGCGTCTGCATCGTCGTGTGTGCTCCGAGACTGGGTCGTGGGAAGGTACGGGTGTTCGGTGCAGCGGTACGGGCAAGAAGTACACCAGCGGGAAGGGTGTGGTTTCTGCCATAATGGCCGATGGGGGTGAGACGGGGCGGCAGGGGTCGTGGGCGGGTGTGGGGCCCGTCAGGACCGCGTCCCCTCGGTGGGCCGCTCGCACGCTTCGGGCCCTCACCTTCGGGTGCTCGCTGATGCCCGGGCCGGTCAGAGGGGCCGGGGGCTTCTGCTCGTCCGCGCTCCGGCCCGGGCGATCGCCCTTCGAGGGGAGCTGGTCCCGCCGGCCCTCCATCCGTACGAGGTTCCCCGCCGCGCCGCGTCCGGTGGGTGCGGACCGGTGTGGCCCAGCCCGACTCCCCCTAGTACCCCCACTCGCGGAAGATGAACACCCCGAGCACCCGTTGGGACTCGAATCCCAGGTCCCGGAATCCCCCCACCCCGCTCCGAAGGAACCGGTCCTCGATGAAGCCCTCCACAGTGTAGGGATCGTTCAGCGACCACTCCACCCGCGCCCCACCGAAGACGTTGTCGCTCCCCTGTTCGGTGGGCGGCTGGAAGACCAGGACGATGAAGACGTTGTCACTGACGTAGCGGCCGACCTCCACCCGGGTCCCGCGGAAGAAGTCCTGCCCCGCGGTGAGGTCGGCGGCCTGGGTGATGTTGAGGTAGTCGAGCCCGAACTCCTGGGCGAAGACCGATCCGAGGCGAGTCGCCAGGGTGCCGGAGATGTAGCTCACCCCACCGGACAGAAGGCCGGCTTCCAGCCCCGACGTGTTGGATGCGAACTCCAGCGTGGGTCGACCGAAGATCAGGTAGCTCACCAGGTCCGACTCGGCGAGGCCCGGCTCGTCGCTGTCCAGACGGACCCGGGGCTGGGTCAGGGTACCGTCCACGGCGGCGGTGACGTCGATGGGGTCACCCTCCACCGGTCGGATGCGGGCGACGGCCTCGATGTCCAGGGTGGGATTGATGCCGGGGGTTCCGATGAAGCCCACGGTCCCCCCCTCCACGTTGAAGGTCCGCCCCAGCACCAGGTAGGAGCCCCGGAGGGCTTCCAGCTCCCCCACCATCACCAGGTCCCGGTTGGTCCGGTCGTAGGTCACCAGGAGATCCCCACCCATCTCCACATTCATGTCCGCCGAGCGGAGCCAGACGGCCCTGGGCACCGAGAGGTCGATGTCCACCCGGAGGTTGTTGAGGAAGGGATTGCGGACCCCGGCCAGGATGGGGCGGGTGGAGAGGGCCGTGGTGTCCACCACCTGGAAGACGCGCGGGTCGCTGAGGTCCACCACGTCGGAGGACCGGGCGAACTCCTCGAGGAAGAGGGTTCCCTGGTCCACCGTCATGGCCCCCTCCACCAGGGGTCGATCGTAGGTCCCGGTGAGGGTCAGGTCCCCGGAGACGCGCCCCTCGATGTCGGCCCGTGAGACGGCCTGGAAGTTGGTGAACCCGATCTCCAGGTCGAGACTCGGATTGGTGAGGACGCGGGCGTCCACCGTGCCCCGGATGGAGGACAGGCCCGGGGACCCGGCGTCCAGCTCCACCTGCACCGTCCGGTCGGGACGGAGGGTGAGACTCCCGGTGACCCCGGCATGGCGCACGCCGAGAGCCTCCAGGGTCCACGCGGCGGCGGTGAGGCGGAAGACCCCGCTGGGCTCCGGAGCGTCCAGCGTACCGGCGATGGTGAAGTCGCCGGAGACCGCCCCCTCCACCTCCTCCAGGAAGCTCAGGAAGCTGAGGACGTTGGCTGCCCGCAGTGAATCGGCCGTCACCCGCACATCCATGTCCCGTGCCACGATCCGGTCCTCCACCGCATCGTCCAGCGCCAGGTCCACCGGGACGTCCCCGACGGCCTGGAAGGTCCGTTCCCCCTGCCGCCACGCCGCCAGGTCCACCGCCGCCGAACGCGACCGGTAGCGGAGGGATCCTGTGACGCTGTCGGCGGCCACCTCCTGGTAGTCGGCACCGAGCCAGCGGAGTTGGGCGTCGATCTCGGGGGTCCGGGCCGGGCCCAGCACGGCGAGCTCGGCGTAGACCGTGCCCCCCAGCTCCAGATCCTCGACCTCGAGGAGGCGGACCAGGGGGGCCATCCGCACGCCGTCGATCCGGAGGTGGAAGTCCGAGGTGTCGGCCCATGAGAGGACCCCTTCGGCGGCGAGTTCCATCGGCTCCTGTCCGGAACGCCGGACCCGGAGGTCCTCCACCTCCACACGATCCCGATCCCAACGGATCGACGACGCCCCGGCGGTCTCCCAGACGAGGCTGTCCAGCCGCAGCCGACCCTGCTGGAGATCCACCGTCCCCAGGCCCAGGGAATCCAGAGCGAAGGCCCCCTCCAGGTCCAACTCCTCCTCGGGCTCCCGGACGATGTGCACGGCAGCATCCCCCTGGCGTTCCGTCATGGCGACCGTCGCGTCCACCGCCTGGAAGGAGCGCTCCTCGACCTGGATGCCGCGGGCACGCACCACTCCGTCGATGGTCCCGTCCCAGCGGGGCAGTCCCTCGGCTCGAAGGTCCAGGAAGAGACTGTCCACACGGTTTTCTCCATAGGCGGCTTCCAGCAGTACGGCCTCGGCGTCGGCGGTGAGGGACTCCAGCGACCCCTGCAGCCGAACCGTACCGTCCAGAGCACCCCGGAGGACGACCTCCGAGCTGTCGGGCAGGGTCTGCGGGTCCACACCCTGGAGGCGGAGGAGATCGGCCTCCATGATGGTCAGGGTGTCCCGGGCGATGACCGTGTCCCCCAGGAGGATGGGGCGCAGGCCCGCCAGGGAGGCGGCGTGGACCGTGAGCCGTGCCTCGCCCACCTGCTCCGCCACCAGCCCGAGCTGGCCCGCCCCACCGATGCGTACCCCACCGAGGCTCGCCACCGCCGTATCCACGGTGAGGAGGCCCGCCGCCGTCCGGATGGTGGCCTCCAGCGAGTCGATGTGGAGGCCGCCCACCCGGGATCCCAGGGCCCGGACCTCCATCCGTGTCGCCGCGGAATCGGGGGTGAATCCGGAGCCCTCCAGCAGCACGCTCCCCGTCCACAGGGAGGGCTCGGGCAGGCGCCGGGTCAGGCCGGACAGGCCCACCTCGGTGAGCTCGGCATCCAGCCGGTACAGCGAATCCGGCCGGGCGAGATTCACCCGACCGTCCAGCGAGACGGTTCCCTCCGCCACCTGGAGCTCGCCCACGACACGGAGGGTGTCCGTGGGCCCGACGGTGCGGACGGTCCCCGCCACCGCACCGGAGAGCTCCAGGTCCGGGACGAGGCGATCCAGGAGCGCCAGGGAGAGCGGGTCGAGGTCGGTGAGGAGGTCCAGGCGCCACCGTTCGGGGCCGGCCTCGACGGCCTCCGCCCGGGCCACCGTGCCCTGGGTCCGCACCCGGGACCCGGCGCTGTCCAACCCCTGCCGCACCTCCGCCACGACACGCAGACCCGAGGCGAGACGCCCGGAGGCCTGGATGTCCGCCTGACCGACGCCTGGAGGCGCCGTCCCGGGACGCACGAGATCCAGAAGGGCGAAGTTGAGGGGGTCCAGGCGGAGGTTCCCGTTGGTGACGCCCAGGTCGTCGCCCAGGTGGAGGGTCCCCTGCAGCTCGGCGATGGTGGGGCCGCCGGAGATGGCCTCCGGCACCAGCGTCATGCGCCCGGAGGTGCGGAGGGCGGTGAGGGGGCCGCCCAGCGTCGCATTCCCGGTGACGAAGCCCTCCATGGGGAGCTCGCGGTCCAGCCATGGCTCCAGTCGCGCCAGCACCAGCGGCGAGAGATCCACCCGGAGGTCCTGGAAGCGGGCCTCCTCGGCCAGGGTGAATCCCCCGTCCAGCCGGATCTCGCTGGCCTCCAGATCCAGGAGGAGATCCTGGAGCGTCACGTCCACCGTCTCGCCCGTCGTCACCGCGGCCGACCCCGTGAAGGAGCCGTCGGGGATCCGCGGGTCGAGCCACCGGAGATCCGCCAGATCGCCGGGCTCCTCGGTCTGGAGCTCGGTACCGAAGCCCCATCCCTCACCGCCGGTGACACGGGGGCCCACCGTCAGCGCCCCGGAGAGGACCGAGCCGGGAAGGCGGAGGAAGGCGTCGTCCAACTGGATTCCGCCGGCGTTGTAGGTGAGCTCCCCCTGGGCACCCCGGAGCGGAATGGGCCGCTCGAGCACGTGGATGTCCGAGGAGAAGCGCGCCAGGAACCCGGCGAAGGGCTCCGTTCCACCCAACCGCAGCACGGCCCGGTCCACCTCCGCCTCCAGCTCCTCCAGCGCCAGACGGGAGAGTCGACCCTCCCCCGAGGGGGACGGGATGCCGGGGCGGGCCTCGGTGGGGTTCTCCAGCGGCGTGAGAACCTCGAGAAGCCCCCCTTCCACCCGGACCTGACCCAGCTCCACGACCCGGGTCGGACCCGCCGTGGAGTCGGCCCGGGGAGGCGACGGCGCCAGGAGCCGGGCCACGTTCAACTCCTGGTCCGGGGCGTACTGGGAGATCTCCACATGGAGCCCCCAGGCCGTGACTCCCGACAGGCTCGGCTCGCCGGAGAGGAGCCCTCGCAGCGAGTACTGGAGCTGCAGCGAGTCCACGGAGAGGAAGGGCCGACCGTCTCCGGTGTCGAGACGCACCCCATCCAGGGTGAAGCCGCCCAGAAGGCTGGAGCTTCGGATCTCCTGGATGGTGAGGTCACCGGCGAAGACACCCTGGATCTGGTCCAGCGCCAGGTCCAGGGCCGCCCGCTGACCCGGCGGCGTCCAGATCATCGCGGCGGCCACCACCCCCACCCCCAGAATGAGGAGCGCCGCCACCCGCCGGAAGCGTGTCCCCCACCTGCGACCTCCGGAGACCTCGTCGCCCCCCCGCTCCGGCTCGTCCCCCGGGAGCTCGTCCTCCTCCCTCACCACGGCCGCCTCGTCGTCGCTCATCAGAAGGCCTGCCCGATGGAGAGGTGGAGCTGGAGTCGGCTCCAGGAGGCTGCATCACTCTGCCCGAAGAGGACCCGAGGCCCGAGGATGGCGAGCTGGCTGGTGGAGACCCAGGGGATGCGCTCGTCCCCGACGGAGATCCGCTGACCCGAGGCGTGGATCTCAGGGTCGTACGCCTCGATCTGGGTGGTCACCACCCGGAGCTCCTCTCCGCCCTGGAAGCGGTACGCCAGGTCCAGACGGAGGGGGCCGATGGGACTCAGGTAGCGGACGCCGACGCCCGGCGTGACCTCCAGCGAGGGCGTGGAGAGCCGTTCGGCGCTCAAGCGGCCGAAGTCGGCGAAGGCGGCGAGCTGGAAGGTACCGGAGACCGGTGTACGCAGCTCCACGCTGCCTTCCAGGAGCTCCGTCCCGCCCGTGGGCCGAGAGAAGAAGGCCTCGTCGTCCAGGGAGGAGGCGTCGCAACTCAGGTCCCGGACGGCCTCCGGGGCGCAGGCCGAGGCGAGGAGGTTGGGCACGTCGATGGTGAGAACCCGAGGACCCAGGCGGTTCTGCCCGAAGCCCCGCACCGAGTTCGCGCCCCCGGCGAAGAAGCGCTTCTGGGGGTGGACCACGTCCACCTCGCCGTCGCCCGAGTCGCGGGTGAGTTCCTCAAAGGCGCCTGCGCCCACCCAACCCGCCCGGATCCCGGCGGCGAGCACCGTACCGCCCAACCCCAGCCGCTCGTACCAGGTGGCGCCCGCCACCACACGGTCGAAGCGGAAGTTGGAGCCCGTCCACGTCGAGGCGTGCTCCAGGTCCAGGGAGAGGGTGTAGCCCGACCCCGGGTTCAGTAGGTTGTCCGTCTGGTTCCGGGTGAAGTTGACTCCCACGGGAGCCAGCCAGTTGGCTCCCTGGAGCGCATCCACGTCCCGCGGCGTGCAGACAAGGAAGCTGGTGCAGAAGAGGAGCTCGGCGGCGTCCAGGCGGGACAGCTCCGGCGCGTAGGAGAGGGTGAGCGGGGTCCGGGGGCCGATGTTGCGGGTCAGGGCCATATCGAGTCCCACGGCTTCCCGGATGAAGGCGTCCGGGAGGCTCTGGCGCTCGCCGAAGAGGGAGGCTCGGAAGGAGTTGCGGGTGGAGAAGATCCACGGCTGGTCGAAGTCGGCGGAGACCAGCCAGTTCAGGCGCCCGAACTCGCCGGTGCCGCTCTGCCAGCAGAGGAGGTCGGCGAACTGCCGGGCGCCGACGTTGGAGAGGCGGCCACGGAGCTGCAGGCGCCGTCCCCCGCCCTGGAAGTTCCGGCTCACCCACCGCGCCTCCACGTCCAGGCACTCGGCCGAGCTCAGCCCGCCCCCGGCCCGCACCCACCGGGGATCCTGCTCCCGCACCACCACCCGCACCGGGACCACACCGTCCTCCATCTCGTCCAGGAGGGGCGTCACCGAGGCGCTCCGGACGATCTCCAGCCCGAAGAGCCGCGCCTGGCCCTCGGTGAGCTGCGAGCGGCGGTAGACGTCCCCGTCCCGGAACTGGAGCGTCCGCAGGATCGTCCCCTCCGAGAGGTCCTCCTCGCCCTCCACCGAGATGTGGCCGTAGCGAGCCCGGGGGCCGGGTGCCATGTCGTAGGTGACCTGGGCCGAATAGGGGTCGTCGTTGGGGATGAAGTAGGAGCGCAGGACCTCGGCCTGGGCGTAGCCGCGGTCCGCCAGCCGCCGCACCAGGGTGTCCCGGCTGGCGTCCAGGAGGAGGGTGCTGAGTCGGTCCCCGGGTTGGAGCGGTAGGTTCCCCACCACCTCGGTCAGGAGGGTGTCGGCAGCTCCGAAGAACTCCACCGAGTCCACCTGCACCGGGCGTCCCTCCTGGACCTGGAAGCCGACCCGGACCCCCTCCTCGCCGCGAGCAATGGTGGTATCCACCGCCGTCTCCCGGAAGCCCCGTCGTCGATACCAGATCTCCAGGCGGAGCCGGTCCCGAGGGAGCTCGGCCCGGGGGAGGAAGCTCTCCCGGATGGCGAAATCCGCCCCCAGCCAGCAGAAGGGCGCGAAAAAGGGGGATCGGCAGCTCGTCTCACGGGTGACGATGGCCGCCGCCAGCGAGTCGTCCGGGAAGGTCTCGTTGCCCTCGAAGAAGACGTCCAGAACCGGCGTCCGGGTCGCCTGGGCGTGGAGGGGAGCCGGATCCGGAATCCCCGTCACCAGGCCCCCCAGCAGCGCAGCCGACGCGGCCACGAGGGCCCGGAGGAACCGGCACCTCACCGGAGGCTCCGAGGAGGGTCGTCGTCGTCCGCTGGGGGAAGCTCCGACAGGGGCTCGCGGGCCACCACAAGCCGGGCCAGGTAGTAGGTGACCACGCCCACCGTGGCGCCCAGGGTCGTGGCGAGCACGGCAGCCACGGCCCGATCCCGACGGGTGGGCTCCATCCGGACCCAGTGTCGCCGGCTCACGCCGTCACCCAGGGGCTGGGTCGGACGGAAGCGGAGCTCTCCTGCCCCACCAGAACCTGCCGTCGTCGGAAGCGGTGGGTGGTGGTGGGCTGGAAGCTCCCCGCGTCCGACTCGTAGCGGTAGACCTCCACCGAGACCTCCGCCCCGTCCAGGCGCACCAGATTGACGGTATTCCGCCCGACCTCGTCGCCGCGGCCGCGGGAGGAAGCGCTGGTTCCGGCCGACACCAGGGGGATCCCCGGGTCGTCGTCGGGGCCGGGCACCAGCACCCGGGACGACGCGAGGTGGGTCTGGTGGACGTGCCCCCCCAGGATCAGGTCCACGCCCATGGCCTCGAAGGCCGCGAGGAGCCGCTCGGCCCGGCCGAGAGGACGGCCTCCACGACCGTCCGGGGTGGGAACGAAGTGGTGGTGGGTCACCAGGAGGCGAACGTCGTCCGCGGGAGCCCCATCCAGGGCCTCGCGAGCCCACTGCACCTGCCGCGCTCCCAGGTGGCCGGCGACGATGCGCCGACGCGGCGCCGCCGAGTTCAGGGCCACACAGGTCAGACCGGGAATCCGCGTCACGGAGTCGATCTCCGACGACACGTGTCGCCGCCACTTCCGGTACGGGGTGAAGATGCGCTCCCAGATCCGGTAGAGAGGTACGTCATGGTTCCCCGGCGTCACCACCACCGCCATCCCCTCCAGCTCGTCGAGCCACGCCCGCTCTCCGTCAGTGAAGCCGATACGGCCGGCGTGGTGTTCGCCGCCCTGCAGGTCGGCACAGGCGTGCGCCATCTGCCAGTTGCCACAGATGATGTACTGGCGGCGCTTGCGACTGACCTTCTGCAGGTGCGCCAGCAGCAGGTCGAGGAAGCGCGATTTGTCGGCCAGCGACGCGGGGTCGTCTTCCCTGGCCTGGGGCACCAGCAGCGATCCGACGCTGACGTTCTCGAAATCTGCCTGGATGTAACGGCCCTGCATGTCGAACTCGGGAAAACCGAGCCCGGTCATGATCGCTTTCGGCAGGCGACGGCTGTAGAGGGCGACGCCGTTGCGTTTGCCCCCACCCTCGACGTCGTCGAAGAAGTAGGCGTTGTACTCGGGCGGGAAGAACATGCTGTCGGCGAGGTCGTATTCGCTGCAGCGGATGTCCTGTATGCAGACGAAATCCGCTTCCTGGCTTCCCAGCCAGTCATAGAAACCCTTGCCGGCAGCCTCCTCGAGACCGTCAGCGCTCATGCTGATGACACGCATTCCATCTTCCCTGAATCAATCGCTGTATCATAGCCTAAGCGTCCGGGGCAGAGAACGCCGCCGGGGCGGCCGGCCGGCTGCGCCGCGCGCGGCGGCCCTTTCCCGGCCCCCGGGGGCGAGTGGAGACATTGGCCATGGAGCCATACCAGGCAGCGTTCATCGAACTGGCGAAGCGCCATGAGGCGCTGCGCTTCGGCGACTTCATCCTGAAGTCGGGGCGTTCGAGCCCCTACTTCTTCAATGCGGGCGCCCTTGCCACGGGCGCAGCCCTGGCAGAGGTCGGGCGCGCCTACGCGCGGCGCATCGTCGAGGCCGACCTCGCCTTCGACGTCCTCCTGGGGCCTGCCTACAAGGGCATCCCCCTGGCGGCCGTGACCGCCGCTGCGCTTTACGATGAGCACGATCATGACGTGCCGTTCGCCTATAACCGCAAGGAAGCAAAGGATCACGGTGAGGGTGGCGTGCTCGTC
>CAKZOQ010000115.1 GCA_937136445.1 uncultured Gemmatimonadota bacterium | reverse complement strand
CCACGCAGCCCCGCTGCTTGTAGACGTTGCCCCGGAAGCGCGACAGGTTCTGCACACCGAAGGAGAAGTCCAGCTCGTCCTCCGTCTCGAACCGCTTCTTCTGGTTCTCCGTGAGGATGCTGTAGGCGATGGAGAGGGTGTGCTTGGGGGTGAGCGCCTGCCCCGACTTGGATGGCTGGAGGTCCCCATCGATGCGCATCATCGCCGGATTCCCCACCGTCACGTGAAGGTCCGAGGCACCCCGTTGGATCATCTCCTGGAGGAGCGCCCGCAGGCCTACCTCCTCCTTCATCCTCCTGGGCGTGGCGGCCGGTTGATTCATTCCGTCGGGTCCTTGCGATTCGGAGGGCGGGTCGGGACGAAGGTAGCGGGAGTCGGAGGCCGTCAGTCGGCCACCGAGGTCTCCTTCACCAGCTCTTCGAGCGTCGTCACCCCGCGCTGCACCTTCTTCATGCCGTCTTCGCGAAGGGTGAGCATCCCCTCGTCACGGGCGATGTTGCGGAGCTCGTCGCTCCCCACCTCGTTCATGATGGCCTTCCGCAGCGCCGGGCTCATGATCATCACCTCGTAGATGCCGCACCGGCCCTTGTAGCCGCTGCCGTCGCACTGGTCGCAGCCCTCGCCCTTGTACAAGGTGTGCTCCTCGTACCAGTCCATGGGGATCTTGGCGGCTTCGAGGTACTCCGGCTCGTAGGTAGCTTCGGCCTTGCAGTGCTTGCAGATGCGACGGGCGAGTCGCTGGGCGGTGAGGAGGTTGAGGGCCGAGGCCACGTTGAAGGGCTCCAACCCCATGTCGATCATCCGGGTGATGGTCGAGGGCGTATCGTTGGTGTGCAGGGTGGAGAGCACGAGGTGGCCGGTGAGGGCCGCCTTGATGGCGATGCCCCCGGTCTCCAGGTCACGGATCTCGCCCAGCATGATGATGTTGGGGTCCTGCCTCAGGAAGGCCTTCAGCGCCGTGGCGAAGGTCAGCCCCACCGCCGGGCGCACCAGCACCTGGTTGATCCCGTAGAGGTTGAACTCCACGGGGTCCTCGGCGGTCATGATGTTGGTGTCGATGGTGTTGATCTGCGACAGCGCCGAGTAGAGCGTCGTCGTCTTTCCGGACCCGGTGGGGCCGGTCACCAGCACCATTCCGTAGGGCCGCTTGATGGCCCACATGAAGTCCTTCTCGGCCTTGGGCTCGAAGCCGAAGGTCTTCAGATCGAAGGTCAGGTTGCCCTTGTCCAGGATCCGGAGCACGATCTTCTCGCCGAAGATCACCGGGAGGGTGGAAACGCGGAAGTCCACCACCTTGTTCCTCATCTTCAGCTTGATGCGACCGTCCTGGGGGACCCGCCGCTCGGCGATGTTGAGGTCCGCCAGGATCTTCACCCGGGAGGTGAGGGCCGCCTTCATCTTGAGGGGCGGCTTCATGACCTCCTGCAGGGCCCCGTCGATCCGGTAGCGGACCCGGATCTCCTTTTCGTAGGGCTCGATGTGGATGTCCGAAACGCCCTTCTGCACCGCGTCGGTGAGGAGGCCGTTGATGAACTTGACCACCGGCGCCGAATCCACCTCGGCGGCGAGGGCCGAGTAGTCCTCTTCCTCCTCCTCCTCGAGGACCTCCACATCGTCCTCGCCCCACTCCTCCAGCAGCTCCTGGATCTGGTCGTCCTCGGGCGACCCGTAGTACTCGTCCAGGTGCTTGCGGAGGGTGTACTCCCCCACGATGACCGGTTCGATGTCGAGCTTGGTGACGAACTTCAGGTCGTCGATGGCGCTGAAGTCGGTGGGGTTCGGCATGGCCACCGTCAGCGTCCGACCCACCCGCCGGAGGGGCAGGATCATGTGTTTGTTGGCCACCTCGGCGGAGACGAGCTTCAGGACCTTCTCGTCGACCTCCACCTTGTCCAGATCCACCGCGGGGACCCGGTACTGCTTGGCGAGCATCCGGGTCAACTCCTCCTCGGCCACGAAGCCCAGCTTGACCAGCGCGTACCCGATGCGGGTGCCGGTGGTCTTCGCTTCGGCCAGCCCTTCCTTGAGCTGTTGCTCGGTGATGAGCCCTTCGCGAACGAAGAGATCCCCGAGTCTGATTTCCTGGGCGACCTTGGCTGACATCGGCGGTGTCCTGAAAGGTGGTCCGGGAGGCTGCGACGCGTACGCCTCTCGCAGCTTAAGGATACGGGTGGGCGCGGGGGTCCTACAAGAGAACGACCCGGTCGGGGGGAGGCGACGACGGACGGCCGTCACCGGCCCACGACGGCCAGGGACCGCAGCCGTTCCAGGGTCGCCGGTCCGATCCCCTTCACCTCCAGGAGGTCCTCCAGCGACCGGAAGGGCCGCACGGCGCGCGCCTCCACGATGCGCTGGGCCAGTGCCGGTCCCACCCCGGGGAGCGCCTGGAGTCCGGCCTCGTCCGCACGGTTCACATCCACCCGGACCGGCGGCCCTGCAGGACGACTCCCCGCCCGCCCCGTCGGACCCGGCGGACGGGGGAAGGCGAGGTGCTTCTCGAGCTTCGCCACCGTGGCCGGCCCGATCCCTGGGATTCGTTTCAGGTCTCCAGGGGTCCGGAAGCCTCCGACGGAGTCCCGGCGGGCCACGATGGCCGCGGCGGTGGCGGGCCCGATCCCCGGGAGACGGTCCAACTCCTCGGCCGGCGCCCGGTTGGGGTCCAGTCGCTCCCCGGAACCCAGGGGTCGGGTCCGACGGGCTTCCTCCGCCACCCGTTCCCCGGTGGAGGCCAACAGGGCCGGGGCCGCATCCGCCTCCGGCACGGGCAGCGCGGCGGGTCGGCGGTGCCAGCCCCACCGAAGCCCGCTCACCACCACCAGCAGGAGCAGAGCCCGGGCCAGGGAGCGTCGTTCCACCTCGTTCATGACGACAAGGTGGCCCGCTCGCCCGGGCGCCTCCATGCACCGATACGACCCCCTCGTCGTCGCTCCCCGTTCTCCCGCTAGAAGGGCGGTGCGACCGGGAGCACGCCGGCGGCGAGGTCGAGCTGCCCGAAGACGCCGAACTGGAACTGCGTGGAGCCCGTCCGCAGCCCCACGAAGGACTGGCGCTGGTCGAAGCTGGCCTGGACCCCCACCTCGAAGCCGGAGACGCTGGTGTCCATGGAGAGGCTCAGGCTCCGCCGAAGCTGGTCCACGAAGGCCACGCACTCCTCCCGGGCGGCGGTGGCCCGGCAGTCCTGCTCCGCCACGTAGGAGGCCAGGAGGGAGAGCCGCACCGGTCGGTCCAGCCGCTGCATGAGGCCGAAGGGCGGGCTGAAGGTGGAGCTCACCGAGATCCGGTGACTGGTCTCGTCCCGCTGGGTGGTCCCGGTGGGATCCTGCCCCTCGCCATCCCGGAACGAGCCCCGGTAGGAGGTCACGAGGCCGCCAACCCAGGTTACGGAGACGTCCACCGGCACCTGGAGCTCGGATTCGTCCCGCCGCTGCTGGCCGAGCCCGCCGAAGACCACCTCGCGCCGGCTTCTCTGGAGCCCGGAGGAGAGGCTCACCCGCTGGATCCCCGCCGAAGGAGGCGGCACCAGCGGCGGAAGGGCCACGCGGAGATCCGGCCAGCGCTCCTGGAAGATGGTGCGGTCCGAGCGGGTGTCGAGGGTCACCGCCTCGGTCCTCTGATAGCCCAGGTCCAGCGAGACGCCTCCGGGGAAC
>CAKZOQ010000114.1 GCA_937136445.1 uncultured Gemmatimonadota bacterium | reverse complement strand
GTCTACCGGGGCCAGTTCGACGGCAGCCGCCCGGGCAACGGGGTGCCGGTCACCGGCGAGGACCTCCGGGCCGCCGCCGATGCGGTCCTGGCTGGGCAGGAGCCCGTCGTTGACCAGACGCCCAGCGTGGGCTGCAACATCAAGTGGAAGGACGGCAACGCCCCGGCCTGGTTCGGCTGAGGCGAGGGAGCCGTCGCCGCACTGCGTGAGATCGGGAGTGGGTACAAATAAAGAGGCGCCACCGGCGTACTTCCCGATGGCGCCTCGCTGTTTCAACCCGGCGCGAACGCCGGGCACGGCGCGTACAGCTAAGTGATTCTACCTGTCCGGCTTGTCAGCCGATCCAGCGATCGCTTGCCCGTGCCAGGTTGAACAGGGTACTCGGACTAGACAAGGATCACCTCCTTCTTTGGGGAAACGTCGGGCAGAGCACCAGCGGGATCCTCTCCCGCGGTCCTGAGATCACCGTCTCCGGCGACCCCGGCCCGAACCGGAGCCGTCTCCGATTCGCCACCAGCATACCCAGTTGCACCAACCTCCGCAAGAGCGACTTGTACGACGACTCGTAGCCTCCTCCGGACGTCCCCCCGACATGCGGGGGCTGCCGCCGCCGTCAGATGTTTCCGTGGTAGTGCGCCGCTTCTGTCCACCCGCCGACACACCGCTCGCCGCGCCGCGGGCCAGGGCTCAGGCCTTCCGCCAGGCCCGCCGGAAGAGGAGCGCGCTCACACCCAGCGCCACGGCGATCCAGAGGACCCCCCACGCCACGGTCGGGACCCCGGTGATCTCCGCCAGCATGTGGGCGTCGGACTCCAGATGGGGTCGGTCCAGGATGTCGCTCTTGATGTCCAGGATGGCGTAGAGCGCGCTGGTGAGGCCCAACGCCATGAGCAGGGTCCGGTTCCAGGCCACGGTCAGCCGTCGGGCCACCAGAATCAATCCCGCCCCGAAGAGGAGTCCGAAGGCGATGCCGAAGGGGCTCCGCACGAAGAGCACCGTGAGGGCCAGGAGCAGGGCCCCGATCCCGCCGGTGACCCACTCGGTGGGGACCTTCCGCGTCCGTGCCGCCTCCATCATGAGTGCGCCCCACCCCAGGCTGCCCAGATACCCCGCCGAGAGGGTGAGGAAGGCGTTGCCGCCGGGGCAGTAGCAGGCCCCGCCCTGGTAGGGGTCCAGGACGATGCGCTGGATCTGGCCGCCGGTGGCCACCGCCACCGCCGCATGGCTCACCTCGTGGAGGAGCACCACGAAGATCTTCAGCGGATAGATGACCGGCGTGTCCCAGAGGAACCATAGGACGCCGAAGTAGACGGCGAAGCCGGCCAGGAAGGCGAGACGGCGTCGGAGGAGAGGTTGCATGGCAGCCCCTACGTGGTGGCTCGGAACTCGGTTTCCGTCATGAGGCCGGGCCGGTGTCCACCGGGTACGCGGCCCGTAGGAGCTCGGCACGAGCCGCCAGCCCCTCCCGGGCGATGGCGGCACCCTGGGCCGTGCGGGCCATGGCGTCCAGGGCGGCGGCGCGGACCTCTTCGGGGGTCATCCCCGACCGGAACCCCAGCGCCGTGGCCCACCGCGTGGTCAGGTCGGTCCAACGCCGCCGGATCTCCTCCTGCTCCGCCTCGGGCACCGAGACCCCGGCGGCCCGCGCCGCCTCCAGCGCCTCACTTCGTGCCTCCGGACCCTCCCACGCCTGCAGGTAGGCGGTCGGATCCCCCACCTGGTCCGCCACCGGCCGGGCCACGGCGGAGCGGGCCTCTACGAAGGGCACCACCTCCCGTCCCTCCAGGCGGAGGATATGGAACCCGTACTGGGTCTCCGTCACCGGGCTGATCTCCCCTACCTCCAGGGCGGAGGCAGCCGCCCAGAACTCGTCCACCCAGGCGCCCTCCCGACCGGGCTGGAGGAGCCCCTCCCGCCCCTCGGCGCCGGGTTCCTCCGAGAGGCGGGCGGCGGTCTCCGGGAAGTCGGCCCCCGCCTCCAGCTGGTTCAGCGCCCGCTCTGCCTTGGCCCGAGCCTCGTCGCGGTGCGTCGGGGGTCGCCAACGCTCGGAGAAGAAGAGAACGTGCCGGACGGTGAGCTCGTACTCCGGATCCGTGAGGTAGCGGGCCTCGAGTACATCGTCGCCTACGTCCGCCGCCTCCAGAACCCGCTCCGCGGCCCAGATCTCCAGGAGGCGGTCCTCCATCCACCGGCCCACCACCGGCGCGCCCAGCTCCAGCGTCGCCGAGTCGGCCACCGCCAGTCCGAAGGCCGTGACCCGGGCCAGCGACGCTTCCCGGGATTCGGTGAAGCCCAGGAGCTCTTCCTGGGAGAAGGCCACCGGCCCGACGGTGAGGGCCGGGGGCTCTTCTCCGCAGCCCGCACCGAGGAGGACGAGGGCCGCCAGGGCCAGGCCGTAGGGCGCCCGGCCAGGGAACACCGAGGGGGGCGGCGGACGGTACATGGGCAGGACTCCGGAGTCGTGGGCAGCGTCATCACTCCTGTGAAGTTGGCAGCCACCCGGGGCTTTTCAATCACCCTCCCACCGCGGCGTCCCTGTCGTCTCGCGCCGAATCACCACATGTTTTGATTCCCCCCCAGGCCCTACACGAGCCTACGGTCGTGCCCACTTCCTCCCGGGTCACCACCCATACCGTCCTGATGGTCGAGGACAACCCCGACCACACCCTTCTCGTGGAGATTGCCGCGCAGAAGGTGGACCCCGGTGTGCAGGTCCGTTCCGTGCGATCCGGCGAACAGGCCATGGCCTACCTCTCGGGGAAGCCTCCCTTCGACGACGGCAAGGAGCACCCGCGTCCGGACCTGGTCATCCTCGACCTGCTCCTCCCGGGTCTCGGCGGGTTCGAGGTGTTGGAGTGGGCGGCGACCACCGAGGAGATCCGGGGCATTCCCTGGGTCGTGTTGAGCTCCTCGGTGAACCCTGGGGATCGGGAACGCGCCCTGGGCCGGGGGGCGGAGGAGTTCCACTCGAAGCCCTCGGACGTGGTCGAGTTGGGGGAGACCATCCGCACGATTCTGGATCGATGGTTGATGTAGACTGGCTGCTCCTGGTCGAGGACGACCCCGACCACCGTGTGCTTCTCGAGGAGGTCCTGCGCCGCCACTGGCCCGACCTGGGGTTCCACGATCGCCCGGACGTCGCCGCGGCCACCCGGTGGCTGCGGGAGCGGAAGGCGGACGCGGGGCTGGACCGGGGTGTCCTGGTGGTGGACGTGGGGCTGGGCGGGTCGTCGGGATTCCACCTCCTGGAGTGGATGGACGACGTGGATGTCGAGGTACCCGCCGTGGTCCTCACCGCCTCCCGGAACGCCATGGATGCCGAACACGCCTTCCATCTCGGCGCCGCCGGGTACTTCGAGAAGCCGGCGGACGTCGGAGACTACGTGGACCTTCTCCGGCAGGTGCTGGAGCCCGAGCCCCGCAACGACGCGGACGAAGGGGGCTCTCGTGGTGGTTGAGCGCAGGAATCTGTTCCGGGCGTCGCTGATCATCCAGCCGCTCTGGCGGCGGTCGGCGCTCGCCCTCCTCTCGCTGGCCGTCTACGCCGCCGCCTTCGCTCCCCTCTATGCCCGGGCCGGAGTCGGGGTCTCGGCGCTCTCCCTCTTCCCGGTGGTGGTCCTGGGATGGCTCTTCGGGGCCTGGGGCGGGCTCCTCGGCGGCATCTTCTCCGTGCCGCTGAACGCCTTCCTTTTGTCGCTGATGGGGGAGCCGGGGTGGAGCATGGTGGTGGGCTCGGTGGGTGCCGAGGGCTCGGCGCTGGTCGTGGTGGTGGGGTCGGTGGTGGGGCTCCTCCGGGATCTCGGGCTTCGGCTGGACCAGCACCTCACCGAATGGCGGAAGGCCGAACGGGCTCTCCGCGAGACCGAGGATCGCTACCGGCTCCTCTTCGAGCACTCCCGGGATCCCATGTTCGTCAGTCGTCCCGGGGAAGGCATCGTGGACGCCAACGACGCCCTCCTCCGCCTCTTCGAACGGCAGCGGTCGAATCTGCTCCAGGTGGACGTCACCGACTTCTTCGTGGAGGTCGCCGACGCGGACCGGTACCGACAGGAGCTGGAGCGGGCGGGCTTCGTCGAAGACCTGCCGGCGCGACTCCGGGTCGGGGGCGAAGTCATGGATTGCCTGGTCACCGCCAGCGCTCGCCTCGACGGCCGGCGCAGGGTGGTGGAATATCAGGGGAGCATCCGCGACGTCTCCGACAATCGCACCCTCCACGCCCTCGCAGAGCGCCGGACCCGGGAGCTGGAGCAGGCCGTCCAGGAGCTGGAGGCCTTCACCTACTCCGTCTCCCACGACCTTCGGACCCATCTGGTGACCATGGGCGGCTTCGCATCCATGCTCTGGTCCGAGCATCGGGAGGAGCTGCCGGAGCAGGCGCAGGACTTCCTCGAGCGCATCGTGAAGGCCAGCCGGCGCATGGACGACTTCGTCCAGGACCTCCTTCAGTACAGCCGGGTGACCCGGGCGGACATCGAAACACGCCGTGTGGAGCTCGACCAGGTGGTATCGGAGGCGCTGACCGCGCTGGAGGGAATCGTGGCCGAGCGCCAGGCCCGGGTCTCGGTGGAGGACGACCTCGGGGCCGTGCACGCCGACGGCCACCTCCTGGGCCGGGTCCTGGAGAACCTCCTCTCCAATGCCCTGAAGTTCGTCCCGGAGGACCGGACCCCCGAGGTCGCCGTCCGAAGCCGCCTCCAGGGGCGCCGGGTCCGGTTGGAGGTGGAGGACAACGGGGTGGGCGTGGACGAGGAGCAGGTGCCGCAGATGTTCCGGGCCTTCGAACGACTGGAGCCGGCCCGCTTCGGGGGAACCGGGGTAGGGCTCACCATCGTCGAGCGCGCCGTGGCTCGGATGGATGGCGAGGTGGGCGTC
>CAKZOQ010000113.1 GCA_937136445.1 uncultured Gemmatimonadota bacterium | reverse complement strand
AAGAGGTCCAGCTCGGTGAAGGTGTCGATCGCCTCGGCGCCCAGCGTCTCCACCATCTCGGCGTCGAAGTCCCGGGCGCCGGCGATGAGCTCGGCGACGTTCCGGGCCCGGTCCTCCCCGTCCGGCCCCTCATCGTGGAGGTGGGCCATGAGGTCCAGCTCCTCCACCAGCGCCTCCAGGAGCTCGCCCACCGGCGCCTGCACGGCCCGGAGGCTGAAGCGCTGGATGAGGTCGGCGAACTTCTTCAGGCCGCGCCCGCCGCCCTTATGCATGTCCGGGGCCTCGTCGGCCCGGGCGGCGGCCTCCAGAAGGGGGATCCCCTCGGCGCGGGCGAAGACCAGGAGGCGCTCCTGCGAGGTGGCGCCCACCCCCCTGCGCGGGTAGTTCACCACCCGCTCGAAGGCCACCGAGTCCAGCGGGTTGGAGATGAGGCGCAGGTAGGCCAGGACGTCCAGGATCTCCCGGCGCTCGTAGAAGCGCACCCCACCCACGATCTGGTAGGGCATGCCGGCGCGGCGAAAGGCGTCCTCCAGCGCCCGGGACTGGGCGTTGGTCCGATAGAGCACGGCGAAGTCCGAGTAGGCCCGCTCCGGCACGTCCGTGAAGCGCTGCTCGATGTCTCCCTGGATCCAACGAGCCTCGTCCCGCTCGTCGAAGACCTCCACCAGGGCGATGCGCTCGCCGCCTACGCGCTCCGTCCGGAGCGTCTTCCCCTTCCGATTCACATTCTCGGCGATGACCGAGTTGGCGGACTCCAGGATCACCGAGGTGGAGCGGTAGTTCTGCTCCAGGCGCACCACCTCGGCCCCGGGGAAGGACTCCTCGAAGTCGAGGATGTTGCGGATGTCGGCACCCCGCCAGCCGTAGATGGACTGGTCGTCGTCGCCCACCACCATGAGGTTGCCGTGGTCGGCGGCCAGGAGCTCGACGAAGCGGAACTGGGCCCGGTTGGTGTCCTGGTACTCGTCCACCAGCACGAACGAAAACCGGTCCCGATAGCCCTGGAGGATGGCCGGGTTCGATTCCAGCAGCTCCACCGGCTTCATGAGGAGGTCGTCGAAGTCGAAGGCGTTCTGGTTCTCCAGCGCCTTCTGATACTCGGGGTAGACCTTGGCGACGTTGCGCAGGAAGAGGTCGAAGGAACCGTCCACCTCCCGGGCGAAGGCGTCGGCGCCCTGGAGCTGGTTCTTGGCGTTGCTCATCTCGGAGCGGAGGGCCTTGGGGCTCCAGCGCTTGGGGTCCAGCCCCACCTCCTCCTGGACGCTCTTCACCAGACGCAGGCTCTGGTCGGCGTCGAAGATGCTGAAGGTGCGGTCCCAGCCGAGCTGCGGCGCGTGACGCCGGAGCATCCGGGCGCCGAGGGCGTGGAAGGTCCCCACCCACATCCCTCGAGGCTCCGCACCCAGGAGCCGGCTGATGCGCTCCTTCATCTCCCCGGCGGCCTTGTTCGTGAAGGTCACCGCCAGGATCCGGTCCGCCGGCACCCCGTGATGCTGGATCAGGTGGCAGATGCGTGAGGTGAGGACCCGGGTCTTGCCGGACCCGGCGCCGGCCAGCACCAGGAGGGGGCCTTCGAAGTGCTCGGTGGCGACGCGCTGTTCGGGGTTGAGGCCGGCCAGATGGTCAGCAGGGGTCACGGCGGGAACGGCTGGGAGATACGGAGGTGCGAAGGCCGGGCGGCGGGAGGAGGTCCCGGACCGCCGGCGGGACCGGTGGGCTCAGTCGCCTTCGGCCACCGGAAGTCTAATCTGAAACGTGGTGTCTTCCATCCCCCCGAGGAGCTCGATGCGGCCCCCGTGGACGCCCTCCACGATGCGCCGTGAGAGGGCCAGCCCCACCCCCCAGCCACCGGACTTGGAGGTGACGCCGGGCTCGAAGATCCGCTCCCGGATCTCCGGATCCACCCCGGGGCCCGTGTCGCGGATGCGGAGGCTCACCAGCCCTCCCCCCACGGCCCGGGCGTAGATGGTGATCTTGCCCCCCCGCCCCGCCAGCGCGTCCAGGGCGTTCTTCACCACGTTCTCCAGCGCCCAGATGAGGAGCACCTCGTTGCCCAGCACCCTCGGAAGGCCTTCGGGGATGTCCACCACGAGCTGGACGCCCCGACCCAGACGGGGCAGTCGGGCCTGGAGGTAGCGCTCCAGGTCGTGGACCACCTGTCGCAGGGAGAGCGGCTCCAGCTCCGGCTCTCGGCCGATGAGCTCGAAGCGGTGGCTGATGCGCTCCAGCCGCACCAGGTCCTCCTCGATGGCCCCCGCCACCTCCACCTCCCCCAGCTCGCCGGGTCGCTCGTCCTCGGGGATCTTGAGGAGCTCGAGCCAGCCCTGGAGGGAACTCAGGGGCGTCCCGAGCTGATGGGCCAGCTCCCGGGCCATGGAGGTCCAGGCCCGCTCGCTCTCCACCCGGCGCTGATACTGCACCATGGTGAAGCCGATGAAGACGGTGAGGAGCAACCCCCCCACTTGCAGCCAGGGGATCCACCGGAGGCGTCGCACCTCCGGGCTGTCCCCGAAGTGGACGTGGCCGGTGGTGGCGTCCCCCACAGGCGGTCGCCGGGCATCCAGGCGTTGGATGTACTCCCGCACCCGCTCCTGTCCCGCCGCGGTGCGGATGTCGGCCTCGAAGGGGAGGTTCGCCACATCCAGGATGGTGTCGCCGGGCCCGGACCAGATGAGGGGGACGCCGGACTCGCGGATGACGGTCTGGAGCTGGAAGAGGGCGTCGTCGGCCCGCCCTGGATCCGGGGAGATGATCCCCTCCTGCACCTCCGAGTAGATCTCGGTGAGGGTCTCGGCGTCGGACTGCAGGGCCCGGACGATCTGCTGGGTGTATACGACGTACCACCCCAGGAGGAAGACGAAGAGCGTCGCGACGGCGATGGGCCACTTGATGCGGAACCTCACGCGTCGCTCCCGTCCGGACGGATCAGGCCGGTGGCCCCAGGCGCAGCCCCGAGGTGCCCATGTAGCCCGCCAGCGCCTCGGGCAGCACCACGCTCCCGTCCTCCTGCTGATAGCGCTCCAGGAGGGCGGCCACCACGCGGGGCAGCGCCAGCGCCGAGCCGTTCAGCGTGTGCACGAACTCCGGCTTGGCGCCGGGCTCCGGCCGGTAGCGGATGTCCGCCCGCCGGGCCTGGTAGTCGGTGAAGGTGGAGCAGCTCGAGACCTCCAGCCACTGCTCCACCCCCGGGGCCCACACCTCCAGGTCGTAGGTCTTGGCGCCGCTGAAGCCCAGGTCACCCGTGGCCAGCAGGACCCGGCGATATCGCAGGCCCAGCCGCTCCAGGAGGATCTCGGCGTGGCCGGTGAGCTCCTCGAGCGCCTCGGGGCTCCGCTCCGGGGCCTCGAAGCGCACCAGCTCCACCTTGTCGAACTGGTGCACCCGCAGCAGTCCCCGGGTGTCCTTCCCCGCCGAGCCCGCCTCCCGCCGGAAGCATGGGGAGCAGGCGACGTAGCCCCGGGGCAGCTCCTCGGCCTCCAGGATCTCGCCGCGGTGCAGGTTGGTCACCGGCACCTCGGCCGTGGGGATGAGCCAGAGGTCGTCCCGCTCGCTCTGATACGAGTCGTCGGCGAACTTCGGGAGCTGTCCGGTGCCGGTGAGCGTCTCCCGCGTCACCAGGTAGGGGACCCGGAGCTCCTGGTAGCCGTGCTCGATGGTGTGGAGGTCCAGGAACCAGTGGATCAACGCCCGCTGGAGGCGGGCTCCGGCGTCCCGGAGGACGGGGAAGCCGGACCCGCTGATCTTGGCGCCTCGGGGGAGGTCCAGAATGCCCAGCTCCTCCCCCAGCTCCCAATGGGGACGGGGCGGGAAGGAGAAGTCCCGGGCCTCCCCCCACTCCTTGAGGACCTCGTTGTCTTCCTCGCCCCCTGCCGGTACCTCCGGGAGCGGCGTGTTGGGGATCTGCAGAAGGAGCTCGTCCATGGCCTCCTCCCGCTCCCGCACCACCTCGTCCAGCTCGTCGATGCGGTCGCCCACGGAGCGCATGGATGCGATGAGCTCCGATGCGTCTTCACCGTCGCGCTTCAGCTCGCCGATGCGCTTGGAGGCCGTGTTCCGCTCGGCCTTGAGCTCGTTCACCTCGCCGATGGCGTCCCGGCGCTCCTCGTCCAGGGCGCGAATGCGGTCCACAAGCGCCGGGAGGTCCTCCCCACCCCGGCGGGCCAGCGCTTCCTTCAACGCGTCGGGCTCGTAGCGGAAACGTCGGATGTCGAGCATGGGGGGAGCGCGGAAGGAGGAAAGGTCGCCCCGCGTCCGGCGGGACGCGCAGGAGCTCAGTCCGGCGGGATCAGGCGCCGGTCGTTGCAGACCCGGGCGGCGTCGTAGAAGAAGGTGAAGGTGCCGGCCTGGGCGTCCGTCGCCAAGGGCTGGAGCTTGGCGTAGTAGAAGCACCGTCGCCCGAAGGACCCGACGGAGCGCCGGGTGCGGATCACGTAGACCGTGTTGAGGTCCACCGGGACGGCCTGATCCTCCACGTAGAAGGTGGTGTCGGCGGGGGCCTCCACCAGATCGTCGTAGCTCGTCCCCGGGATGGGCGCGACGGCCGCGCGGGAGTCGACACCCAGCGCTCCGGCGGGAACCATCACGATCTCTCCGCCCCGTGTGTCCACGGCGACGTCCCACTGGCCGCTGGCTCCCGGGGTCTCTACCACCACCGCCGTGCGACCCCGGAAGTCGAAGGCCGAGACCACGTTGAGCTCCGAGCGCGCCAACGAGAAGAGGGTGACGGTGTCCGGCGTCTCCACCCAGTTGATGGCGAAGGGGTCGTCCCCACAGGCTGCGCCGGCCAGCCCCACCAGCGTCGCCACCCCGAGGGCCAGGGTGCCCCGGCGGAGGCGGGTGGAGCGGAGGAGCGACGGGAGGGCCATGAAGGGGCTCCGGAGGGGTGGCGGACAGGGGACGGTGCAGACCTGGGAAGGTGCCGCAATCCGGGGAGGGGGTCAAGCCCGGAAAGCCCCGTGATTGCTTGACTTCACCCCCGATGGCCGGTAGGTTCCGCGCCTTCCGTACGGGCCCGCTTCCAACCTTCGAGAAGATGATCCCGACCCCCTCGCCCGAGCCCGGCTCCCGTCGCGTCCTCGTGGCCGACGACGAGCCGCACATCCGCCGGATCCTCACGACGCTGCTACGCAACGCCGGCTTCGGCGTGGACGAGGCGTTGGACGGAGCCGAGGCCCTCGCGAAGCTGCGGGAGGGGCAGGCCTACGACTTCATCCTCACCGACCTGATGATGCCCGAGGCCAGCGGGTTGGACATCTTGCGGGCCGTGCGGAGCGGGGAGGGGTGCCAGCGGGAGACACCGGTCATCATCCTCACCGCCAAAGGTCAGGACACCGATCGAAGGGAGGCGTTCGCCGAAGGGGCGAACGACTTCCTCACCAAGCCCTTCAGCCCCAAGAAGCTCATCGCCCGGATCGAGGAGATCCTCTCTGAAGACTGAGCCCGCCGACGCCTCCCCCTCCTCGTCCGACCCCACCCCGTCGCTCTGGGTCACCGTCCTGGCCGGGGGCATCGGTTCCCGGTTCTGGCCGGCCAGCACACGGGAGCGGCCCAAGCAGCTCCTCCCTCTGGTGGGTTCCGACTCCCTCATCCGGGACACGGTGGGCCGCGCCCGGAGCCTGGTGGGGGACGGGCGGATCCGGATCCTGGCGGGGGAACACCTTGCGGGGCCCTTCCGGTCCGAGCTCCCGGAACTCCCCGCGGAAGCCTATCTGGTGGAGCCCCGGGCCCGAGGCACCTGCCCGGTCCTGGCGTGGGCCGCATGGGAGCTGATGCGACAGGACCCCGACGCCGTCCTGGTGTCCCTCCACGCCGACCACCTCATCCGGCCCACCGAGGCCTTCCAGGAGACCGTCCACGCCGCGGCGCGCATCGCCGCACGGGACGACCTCCTCCTCACGGTGGCCGTGACTCCGGACCGGGTGGAGACGGGCTACGGGCACATCCAGCCCGGCGAGGCGCTCGCCCACGGCGACGGCCCCCGGACCTTCCGGGTGGCGGCCTTCCACGAGAAGCCCGACGCGGACACGGCCCGTCGCTACACCGACCAGGGCTACCTCTGGAACACCGGGATCTTCGTCTGGAAGGCAGCGGTCTTCCTGCAGGAGGTGGAGCGGCACGCACCGGAGGTGGCGACCTGCTTCCCCATCCTGGAGGAGGAGGGCCCCCGGGCCTTCTTCGACGCCGTCCCCGTCTGCGTGGTGGACACCGCCGTTCTGGAGCGGAGCGAACGGGTGGCGTGCGTGGAGGCCACATTCGCCTGGGACGACGTAGGCAACTGGGCCTCCCTGGCCCGCACCCGTGATGGCGACGAGGCCGGCAACGTCACCGAGGGCGACGTGCGGGTGGTGGACGGCTCGGGGAACGTGGTCTGGTCGGAGGGTGGCCGCCTCGTCCTCTGGGGTGTGGACGATCTGGTGGCCGTGCGTACCGGCGACGTCACGGTGGTCCTCCCCGTGGACCGGGCGCCGGATCTGAAGGCCCTCCTGGCGGAGCTCGAGGACGACGGATGAGCCGTCGGAGCCTGCTCCTCTTCGACGACGTCGTGGCCCGACGGTGGGCCCCCTTCGCCTCCACCCGGCCGGTGGGCGAGCTCCTCCTGGGCTCCCTCACCCTTCGGGCCCGGGCCGAAGCGGTCCTGGACGCGGCCTGTGCCGGTCACTGGAGCCATGCCGGGCTGCAAGGTTTCGTGGAGCCCGGGTGCCCCCCGGTGATTCCACGGGACGGCCTCCCGGAGGCCACCGGGAGCGGGGGATCCACCGACGATCTCCGGATCCTGCTGAGCAGTCGGGTGGCCCTGGCCTGGGACGGCCTTCCAGACGCGATCCGGCAGTCGGCCCGCCTGGTCCTGGACGGGCGTACCGTCGGGTGGGCGCTGCCCCCCGGAGCCGAGCTGCCGGACGACGAACGAATCCTCCACCCCGACGGCGGTGCCGCAAAGGGCCACGGCGGAGCGGCCTTCGACGACGGGCTCCCGGAGCTGGAGATTTCCGGCGCCCTCCTGGAGGCCCCGTGGAGCCTCATGTCCGCCAACGAGGCCTGGCTCCTGGCCGACGGGGCACATCTCTGGACGACGGACGATACCCCGGTCGGTGTCCACCGCCTGGGCGACCACCCGCTGAGCCTGGCCTCCGGGGCCCGGGTGGAGCCGGGGGTGGTGGTGGACACACGGAACGGGCCGGTGCGCCTGGAGGAGGGGGCCGCCGTCCAGGGCCCCGCCCGCCTCACCGGCCCCCTCTGGCTCGGCCCAGGTACCGTCGTCCTGGGCGGCGACGTGGGGACGTCGTCCGTGGGCCCGGTCTGCAAGGTCCGAGGCGAGGTCGCCGAGAGCATCCTCCTGGGCTTCGACAACAAGGCCCACGACGGCCACCTGGGCCACGCGGTGCTGGGTCGATGGGTGAACCTCGGAGCTGGAACGACCAACTCGGACCTGAAGAACAACTACGGGTCGGTTCGAGTCTGGACGCCCGAGGGGCCGGCGGATACCGGCCTCTCCAAGGTGGGCTCCTTCCTGGGGGACCATGTGAAGACGGCCATCGGCACCCTCCTGCCCACGGGCGCCGTGGTGGGCGCCGGAGCCAACGTCTTCGGGGGTGGCGGGTTCGCACCCACCCGGGTCCCGCCCTTCGCCTGGGGGGTGGACCCGGAGGCGCCTCGCTACCGCCTGGAGGCCTTCCTCGAAACGGCGGAGCGGGCCATGGCGCGACGGGATCAGACGCTGGATACGGGGCTGCGGGCCGTCCTCTCCCGGGCCTGGGAGCAGGCGCAGGACCCTCTGCCCCGGTGAGGGTCTCGGTCCTGGGAAGCGGGAGCCGGGGGAACGCCATCCTGGTGGTGGCGGGCCATACTCGCCTCCTGGTGGACGCGGGCTTCTCCGGCCGGGATCTTGCACGCCGCCTGGACGCCGTGGGGGTGGACGCCGACGAGGTGGACGGGGTGGTCATCACCCACGACCACGGCGACCACACCAAGGGGATGGGCGTCTTCGCCCGCCGCCACGGCACGCCGCTCCACATGACCCGCCCCACCCGGGAGGCCTGTGCCAAGCTGCTCCGGGGCGGCGAGGAGGTCCACGAGTACCGGCCCGGTCGGGTCTTCCACGTCGGCGATGTCCGGGTGGAGCCCTTCATCACCGTCCACGACGCGGTGGACCCGGTGGGTGTCGCCCTGGTGGACGAGTGCACCGGTCACCGGCTGGGCGTAGCCACCGACCTGGGCCGGCCCACCGCCCAGATCCGCCACGCCCTGGGGGCCTGCGATCTGCTGATCCTGGAGGCGAATCACGACGAGGTACTCCTCCACACCAGCCCCTATCCGGTGTCGGTGAAGCGGCGCATCGCTTCGAGCCACGGACACCTGAGCAACCAGGCCGCCGCCCGCTTCGCCGTGGACCTCCTCCACCCCCGCCTGGCCGGCGTGATCCTGGCCCACCTCTCCGACGCGTGCAACCGACCGGAGCTGGCGCGGGAGGTCGTGGCCGAGGCGCTCTCCCGAGCCGGGTGGACCGGCTACCTGGCGGTGGCGGACCAGGACGAGCCCACCCGCCTCCTGGAGCCAGATCGGCTCCGCGCCCGGAACGGGCCCGGGCAGCTCTCCTTCCTCTGAAGCCCGGCCGTACCGGACCGCTCCGTCAGAGCCCGAACAGCCTCAGGAAGTCGTTGGAGAGCGCCCAGAGCATGATCCCCACCACGATGAGGAAGCCCACGTTGCTCCAGCGGAGCCGCTGCTCCACCGAGAGCGCCCGTCCCCGCACCGCCTCAATGCCCAGGAAGAGGAGGTGCCCGCCGTCCAGCACCGGGATGGGCAGGAGGTTGAGGACCGCCAGGTTGATGCTGAAGAGCGCCATGAAGCGCAGGAACTGATCCAGGCCGGCTTCTGCGGCCTGCCCCGACGCTTCGCCGATGGTGACGATGCTCCCCATGGAGCGCGGAGAGACGTTCCCCGTGACCAGATCGCCCAGGAATCCCACGATCAGACCGGTGACGGCCACCGTCTCCCGCCACCCGTAGACCGCCGCCTCGGTGATGGGGATGGACTCGTAGGTGATCTCACCCGTGGGCTGGTAGATGCCCACCTTCCCCACGGTGGCGGACGTCCCGTCCAACCGCTGCTCCGTCTGGGCCTGGACGTTGACGGCGCGGATCAGCTCCCGGCCGTCCCTGCGGATGGTGATGGCCACCCGCTCGCCTGGTCGGCTCTCGATGTGGTCCACGAAGTCCCACCAGTTCACCACCGGCACGCTGTCCACGGCCACGACCTCGTCCCCCGCCTCCAACCCCGCCTCCTCGGCCGGAGAGCCGGGGTTCACCGCGCCGACCCCGGGGTCCACCCACGAGCGCACCGACTGAGCCAGCCGCAGGCGGTCTTCCTCGTCGGCGGGGATGCGGATGGTGCGGAGGGTGGAGGGGCCTTCGGTCTCCACCTCCATGGGACCCGGCGAGCTCCGGTACAGCGCCTCCTGCACGTCGCCCCAGTCCTCGATGGAAGCGTCGCCGATGCGGACGAGGTCCGAGCCCACCGGCAGATCGGCCAGTGACTCGGCACCGGCGGGGAGCCACTCGGTCTCCACCGTGCCCACCCGCGTCGTATCCAGGTGAGGCTGTCCCCAGTACGCCGCCACGAAGGCGTAGGTGGCGAAGGCGAAGAGCATGTTCATGA
>CAKZOQ010000112.1 GCA_937136445.1 uncultured Gemmatimonadota bacterium | reverse complement strand
CCATGGGGACCGGGACGTGAGGGAGGTCGTCGAACTCCAGGAAGTGCTCCTCCAGCCACTCGCCGTAGGGGTGCTCCGCGGCGAGACCGGCCTTGAGCTCCTCGTCGGAGATGATCCGGCCCGCCTCGGTGTCCACGAGGAGCATGCGGCCCGGCCGAAGCCGTCCCTTCTCCACCACCTCCTCCGGGGGGATGTCCAGGACGCCCACCTCGGACCCCATGACGATGCGGTCGTCGGCGGTGATGTAGTAGCGCGACGGGCGGAGCCCGTTGCGGTCCAGCGTCGCGCCCACCAGCGTCCCGTCGGTGAAGGCCACCGAGGCCGGGCCGTCCCAGGGCTCCATGAGGCAGGAGTGGAACTGGTAGAAGGCCCGGAGCTCGGGGCTCATCTCCGGGTCCTTCTCCCACGCCGGGGGGATCATGAGCATGAGGGCGTGGGGCAGGGATCGGCCTGCCAGGTGCAGGAACTCCAGGCAGTTGTCCAGCATGGCCGAGTCGCTTCCGTCGGGCTCGATGACGGGGAGGAGCTTCTCCAGGTCGTCCCCGAAGAGCTCCGACTCCAGCAGCCCCTGGCGGGTGTTCATCCAGTTGACGTTGCCCCGGAGGGTGTTGATCTCGCCGTTGTGGATGATGTAGCGGTAGGGGTGGGCCCGTTCCCAGCTCGGAAAGGTGTTGGTGCTGAAACGGGAGTGGGTCAGAACGATGGCCGACCGGGTGCGGGGGTCGCGGAGGTCTGCGTAATAGGCCGGGACCTGCTCCGGGGTGAGCATCCCCTTGTAGACGATGGTCCGGTGGGAGCAGCTCGCCAGGTAGAAGTCGCTCTGCGGACCATCGGGATCGTGGCGGAGGGCCCGGTGCGCCTGGGCCGACACCAGATAGAGCGCCCGCTCGAAGGCCATGGCGTCCTCGACGCCGTCGCCTCGACCCACGAAGAGGTGCCGGAGGACCGGCTCGGCGGCCCGGGCGGTGGGGCCCAGCACGTCGGAATCCACCGGTACGTCGCGCCAGGCCAGGACCCGCTGGCCCTCCTGGACCACCAACTCCTCCAGGACCTCCTGGCATCGGTTCCGAAGATCGTCGTCCTGCGGAAGGAAGACGGTCGCAACCCCGTAGTGCCCCGGATCCGGGAGGGCGACGCCGTCGTCGGCGAGCTGGGCACGGAAGAGCTCGTCGGGGATCTGGAGGAGAAGCCCCGCGCCGTCTCCGGTCTCGGGATCTGCCCCCTTGGCGCCCCGGTGGTCCAGGTTGATGAGGATGCGTACACCCTGCTCCACGAGGTCGTGGGATGCCTCCCCCTTGATGTGGGCCACGAAGCCGATGCCGCATGCGTCCCGCTCGTTACGGGGGTCGTAGAGACCTTGGGCGTGGGGCCTCCCGGGGCCCGCCGGTGGGCGGGGTCCGGGCCGGGCGGATCCTGGTTGCAAACGGGACATGCGTACTCCACCGGTCGGGGACGGACAGCCGTAGCCGCGCCCGTTCCGGGTCGGGGGGCGGCCAGCCGACCGGCGGGGTCGGGTTCAGCGTCGTATGTTTATGCAGGGTCGGGGAAGGAATTCCCGAAAGCACGATACGGTGCGAGCCTCCTTCTCGGCAAGCGGGGAGGGGGTGTGGGCGGGGTCCACGGAGAGGAGGATTCGAGGTGAAGATCGGTATCGTCGGACTCGGCTGGGTCGGCTCCAGCGTCGCCATCTCGACGCTCCACTCCGGCGTGGCGAAGGAGCTGCTCCTTCACGACATCCGGGAGGAGATCGCCGAGGGCGAGGCCATGGATCTCGCCCATGGAGCGGCCTTCTACCCCTACGCAGAGGTGCGCTCGACCTCTCTCTCGGAGATGGCAGGGTGCGATGCCGTGGTGGTGGCGGCCGGGCGGGGTGGATCCGCCGGAGAGTCCCGTCTCGACCTTCTGAGGGAGAACGCCGCCATCGTGGCATCCATCGCCGGCGAGCTGTCGGGGCTGGAGGGGCTGCTGATCCTCGTGACCAACCCCGTGGACGTCATGGTGCGGGTAGCCGCCGAGGCCTCCGGGCTCCCCCGCGAACGCGTGATGGGGACCGGCACCATGCTCGACACGGCGCGGCTCCGGCAGGCCGTCGGGGCGGAGCTGGGTGTGGAGCCTCGGTCGGTCCACGCGCAGGTCGTGGGGGAGCACGGCGACTCGGAGGTGGTTCTCTGGAGCGGCGCCCGCATCGGTGGGGTGTCGTTGGCTTCCTGGGCGGGGTGGTCGCCGGAGCGGCAGGAGGTCGTCACGGAGCGGGTCCGCCGAGCGGCCTACGAGATCATCGCCCGAAAGGGGGCCACCAACCACGCCATCGGGCTGGTCACCGCCGCGCTCCTGCGATGGAGCCACCGGGGTGGCGGGCGAGTTCTCACCGTGTCCCGCGTGCAGGAAGGGGCGCTGGGTCTTCACGGCGTCGCTCTTTCCCTCCCCACCGTGGTGGACACGAAGGGGGCCGTGCGCGTGCTGACGCCGGAGGTCGCCGACGGCGAACGGGAGGCCGTGCTCCGGTCGGCGGAGGTCCTGGAAGAGGCCTGGGTGCAGCTCGGGTGGTCCGGGTAGGGGTACCACCAGAGTCTCGTCCGGGGGGCGGCGCTACCAGCCGCCGCCGCCACCGCCGCCGCCGCCCCCCCCGGAGAACCCGCCGCCACCCCCGC
>CAKZOQ010000111.1 GCA_937136445.1 uncultured Gemmatimonadota bacterium | reverse complement strand
GGAGGAGCAGTACCAGGGGTATCGGAGCGTCGCCGAGGCTTTTCCCGGCCACGCCGTCTGCGTCCGGACCTTCGACCTGGGAGGCGACAAGTTCCCCATGTTCCTCGCCATGCCCCGGGAGGAGAACCCCTTCCTCGGCTGGCGGGCGATCCGGGTCTGCCTGGACCGACCCGAGCTCTTCCGGCCCCAGCTCCGGGCGATCCTCCGGGCCACCGCCCACGGCGACGTCCGCATCCTCCTGCCGCTGGTGAACGACGTGGAGGAGGTGCGTCAGGTCCGGGCGCTGCTCGAGGAGGAGGCGGACACTCTGCGCAAGGAGCGGGTGGCCTACAACCCGGGCTACAAGGTCGGCGTCATGATCGAGACCCCGGCGGCCGCCCTGGACGCGGCGGAGCTCGCTCGGCACTCCGACTTCTTCAGCGTGGGGACCAACGACCTCATCCAGTACACCCTGGCCGTGGATCGGAGCAACACCCGCCTTGCTCCCCGCTACAATCCGTTCCACCCGGCGGTGGTCCGGCAGCTCCATCAGGTGTCTCGGGTGGCCCGCGCCGCGGGCATCGAGGTGAGCGTCTGTGGGGAGATGGCCGCGAACCCTCTGGGCGCCTTCCTCATGCTGGGCCTGGACATCACGGCCCTCAGTGTGGCCTGGCCCGCCATCCCGGAGGTGAAGAAGGTGGTCCGAGCCATCCGCATGGAGGACGCCCGGACGGCGGCCCGCAAGGCGCTGGCCGCCCCCACCACGGCCGAGGTCACCGCCATCCTGGTGGAGGCCATGGGAGACGCCGTGGACCTGGAGGTCTTCAGCGGTCGCTGGAACTTGTCCATCCCGCGCTGATGGCCTAGCCTTCGGGGCTTTTCCCACCCCGTCCACCTTCCAACCGCAGGTAGCCCGTGGCTCGCACCCTCTTCACCTCGGAATCCGTCACCGAGGGGCACCCGGACAAGATTTCCGACCAGATCTCGGACGCCGTTCTCGACGGCCTCCTGGCTCGAGATCCTTCGTCGCGTGTCGCCTGCGAGACGCTGGTGACCACCGGCCTCGCCATGGTGGCGGGGGAGGTCACCACGGACGCGTACGTCCACGTGCAGGACGTGGTCCGGGGCACGCTGGAGCGCATCGGGTACGTCGACTCCGCCTACGGCATCGACGCCCGGACCTGCGCCGTGGTCACGAGCCTGGACCGGCAGTCGCCCCACATCGCCCAGGGCGTGGACACGGGTGGGGCGGGCGATCAGGGGATGATGTTCGGCTACGCCTCCGACGAGACCCCGGAGCTCATGCCGGCGCCCATCCAGTTCGCCCACACGCTGACCCGGCGGCTGGCGGAGGTTCGGAAGGCCAGCGACGTGGCCTGGCTCCGCCCCGATGGGAAGGCCCAGGTCACCCTGGAATACGAGGACGGTCGTCCGGTCCGCGTCCACACGGTGGTGGTGAGCACGCAGCACGACGCCGCGGTCTCCAACGAGGAGATCTACGAGGTGGTGCGGGACCAGGTGATCCTGGCGGCGCTCCCGTCGGAGTTCCTCTCCGAGGAACCCATCATCCACATCAACCCGACAGGGACCTTCGTCATCGGAGGGCCGCACGGCGATGCGGGCCTCACCGGTCGGAAGATCATCGTGGACACCTATGGTGGGGTGGGCCGGCACGGAGGCGGGGCCTTCAGCGGAAAGGACGCCACCAAGGTGGATCGTTCCGCCACCTACGCCGCCCGGTGGGCCGCCAAGAACGTGGTGGCCGCGGGCCTGGCCACCCGGTGCGAGATCCAGCTCGCCTACGCCATCGGCGTGGCGGAGCCCGTCTCGATCCATGTGGATACCTTCGGGACCGGCACGGTGGAGGACCACCGGATCACCGCCGCCGTGGAGGAGGTCTTCGACTTCCGGCCGGCGGCCATCATCGAGTGGTTGGGCCTCCGGAACCCCATCTACACCCCCTCGGCAGCCTACGGCCACTTCGGGCGCAAGGCGGAGGAGCGGGTCCCCGAGGTGGAGGGATGGAGCGGAGGAGCGGTCTGGTTCTTCCCCTGGGAGCGGACGGATCGGGTTGAGGAGCTCCAGAGCGCTGCGCAGGGCTGACGACCTGATCCGGCCTCGGCGCCCCCGAACCCCTGTGGGCCTCCGGAGTATCCATCCCCTGGTCGGGGATACCAGGGATCCCCACGGTCACGTCTCCCGCTTGGAAGGGGCCCACCATGCTCGTCGAGGTCAGGGTGCAGAGCCTGGGACTCGATCGCTCCTCCAACACCCCGGTGGTCATCCTCCAGGAGCTGTCGGGCGACCGCGTGCTGCCCATCTGGATCGGCCCCGGCGAGGCCAGCGCCATCGCCATGCAGCTCGCGGACATGAAGTTCGAGCGGCCCCTCACACACGATCTCCTCGTCTCCGTCCTGGAGGGAATGGGCGGGACGTTGGACCGGGTCGTCATCTCCCGAGTGGAGAAGGGCACCTACTACGCCGAGCTCCGCGTCCAGCGGAACGGCTCGCTGGTCACCCTGGATGCGCGGCCCTCCGACTCCATCGCCGTGGCCCTGCGGGTGGATGCCCGGATGTACGCCGACGAGTCCCTGCTGGAGCGCACCGAGGTGGAGATCGCCGAAGACAGCGAGGAGGTGGCACCCCCCACGCCGGCCTCGGACTCCGCCACGGGACAGCCCATGGGGCCGGAGGAGTTGAAGGAGCATCTTCGCCGCCTCAACCCCGAGGACTTCGGTCGCTTCAACCCCTGAGGATCGCCGGATGACGCGGTGTCTCTCCATCCGCTCCGCCGTCCGGCTCGTCCTCCTGGCAGCCCTCACCCTCGGCGGCGCCATGGCCCTCGAAGGCCAGGTCGAAGCGGAGCCCGTACTCCGGGGTGTGGTGCAGGTCGGAGAGGAGCCGCTGGGTGAAGGGCAGGTGCTGCTGCACCGCATCGACCAGTTGGAGCAGGGCCAGCTCGACTCCTTGGCGCTCGGATCCGACGGGACCTTCTCCTTCCGGCTCCCCTCCGTGCCGGACCCGGGTGGCGACGAGATCTACTTCGCGTCGGTCCGGCACCACGGCGTCCTCTACTTCGGCTCGGCGGTGACCCGCGCCGCCCAGCTCGACTCCACCTATCTGATCCAGACCTGGGACACCCTGGTCGTCGCCGACACCGCCGGCGTGGATCTCCCGGTCTCCATCCGGAACGTCTTCCTGGAGCCCGAGGGGGAGCAGTGGCGGGCCACCGACCTCATCCAGGTCGTGAACACGGGGGAGCGGACGCTGGTGAACCAGGAGGGCACCGCCGTCTGGAGCTATCCCCTTCCGGAGCGGGCCACCCTGCCCACCATGGGCGGTGACGCCATCCCGGGGAGCACCGAGTTCGTGGACGGCCGCCTTCGGGCGTATGCGGCGCTGCCGCCCGGGGAGCGTGTCTTCGTGATGCGCTATCTCGTTCCGGATCCCTTCGTGACCCTCCCGCTGCCCGGTGAGACGGAGGTCCTGGAGGTGCTGGTCCGCGAGCCGGCCCCTCGCATCGAAGCTCCGGCGCTCCAGAGTGGTCTCCCGGTGGAGCTCGAGGAGGGGAGTACCTACCGTCGGTTCTCCGGGTCGGAGCTGAGCGACGCGCGGATCCGGCTCCTGGAGGCCCAGGAGTCCACGAGCCTTCCCCTCGGGTGGATCGTGGTGGGATTGGCCCTCCTCCTGGCCTCGGTCGCCCTCTGGGCCGTCCTGGACCGGCCGGGACGGGATCCGGAGCCGCTCCCCACCGTGTCCGACGACCAGGAGGGGGAGCGGAAGGCCCTCGTCCGTGAGATCGCGCTCCTCGACCGGGAGTTCGAGGCCCGGGGGGACCCGACGCCGGACGAGCGTGCCGCGTACCGGAATCGAAGGCGCGTCCTCCTGGACCGGCTCTCCTCCGGCGGGTAGCCATGGCCCCCATCACCACGCCGGGGGTGCTGCTACGCTCCCACGACTACGGCGACACCAGCCGCATCCTCCGCTTCTACACCCGGGACCACGGC
>CAKZOQ010000110.1 GCA_937136445.1 uncultured Gemmatimonadota bacterium | reverse complement strand
GGGTTGCCGGTGCTCCGGACGGTGGCCGACCTGGTGGATACCGGCGACCGGGTCCTACGGCTGCAGGGGGTCCTCTCCGGTACGCTGGGCTACCTCTGCGACCAGGTCATGCAGGGCGCGGTCTTCAGCGAGGCGGTGCGGGAGGCCCACGGTCTCGGCTACACCGAGCCGCATCCGGCGGACGATCTCTCGGGGATGGACGTGGCGCGGAAGCTCGTGATCCTGGCCCGATCCGCCGGGCTGGAGCTGGAGCTGGGCGACATCGAGGTGGCCTCGCTCCTCCCCGGGGAGGCGGACGTCCCGCTGGAGGAGTTCTGGTCCACGCTGCCCCGCCTCGACGACGGGATGGAGCGCCGCCGGGCGGAGGCTGCAGCGGAGGGTCGCCGGCTGGTCTACATGGGGACGGTGGACGAGGACGGGGCCCGCGTGGGCCTGGAGGCCGTGGGACCCCAGCACCCCTGCGCGAGCCTCCGCGGGAGCGAGAACCTGGTGCTGGTGGTCTCCGAACGGTATCGGGAGACGCCCCTCGTGGTGCGCGGGCCAGGAGCCGGACCCCAGGTCACCGCGGCGGGCGTATTCGCCGACATCCTCCGGGCCCGGGCCGAGGCTCAGGAGGTCCCGGTACCTCTCCCCGACGCCTGAGTGCCGGGTCGTGCGACGTCGGGTCCGGACGTCCGGTTGAAACCTTTTTGGGGGCTGGCCGTTCTAATGGAGTAGAGCGGGGGCCGAGAGGCCCGCGTTCGACGAGAACCGACCGAGGCGGCGCCGGCGAAGGGCGTCGGGTCGCCTCCAGCCCGACCCGGGCTGTCACTCGATTGGGATGGGAGGATGAAGATGAGGACCTTGCGTGCTGTTGCTCTGATGGGCGTCGCCGCCCTGGCACTGTCGGCCCCCGCCGTGCAGGCTGCCCCCGCAGGACCGGAAGAGGATGCCCGGCAACTGGAGATCCAGGCCCGCCAACTGGCCGAGAATCACCAGGCCTACCGACAGGCCGCCGAGCTGTATCGGAAGGCCGCGAAGCTCTACGGGCCGTCGTTGGAAGCCGCCGCGGCCCACGCCCAGGCCGGGAAGATGGCCTTCTACGACCGGGACAACCGCGCCACCGACGACATGAAGCGGGCCGGGGACATGGCCGCCGCATTCGGCCATGTGGCCCTCGCCGCCGAGTCCTACCTGGACGGCGCCTGGCTGGCCCAGCGGGAGGGACTTCTCCAGACGGCGGTGGACCTGGCCACCCGAGCGGACCGGCTCACGGACTCGCCGCTCCTGGCCGAGGCGGACCGGGACGCGTTGAAGCGCCGCATCGCCGAGCGGGCCGAGGACATGACCGGCCAGGAGGCTGTGGTACGCCGGTGAGCCCGCGGTAGCGGATCGCGTCGGTCGCATGAACCGACGTGTCCAGAAGGACGAAGAGGGGGCGGGCGCCGAATCTCCGGCGCCCGCCCTTTTCGACGGTCCGGGTGTTCGGGAGTGGCCGGGCCGGCGAGGCCTCAGGCCAGCTCGGGATGCTCGTCGGGGTTCTCCGCCACCTCGATGACGAAGGCCGCCAACTGGGCCCACCGCGCGGGATCGACCCCGAGCTCGTCGAGGATCTCGTCCGGCGTCTCGCCGTTGAATGCGCCCTTCGAGTGGTCCTTGGCCGCCTGGTAGGCAACCACGGCGCGGCGGACGACGGCTTCTTCGGTATCGTTGAGGATCATGCGTTAATCTAGGGCAGACCGCCTCGCGGCGCTGCCCCGGCGAGGGGCAGCCTGCGCGCTACGGAAGGTTGGGAGAGTCGTATGGTCGAGGAATTCGAGGTGCGTACCGAAGGGCCGGGCCTCCACGAGATCACGCGTCGTCTGCGTCAGCGGGTGGACGCCTGGGACGGCGGCGACGGACTGTGCACCGTCTTCGTGCGCCACACTTCGGCGAGCCTGGTCATTCAGGAGAACGCCGATCCGTCGGCCCGGCGGGACCTGGAGGCGTGGCTGGAGCGGCTGGTCCCCGAGGGCGACCCGCGCTTCACCCACACCGCCGAAGGTCCCGACGACATGCCCGCCCACATCAAGGCCGCCCTCACGGCGACCTCCCTCTCCATCCCGTTGGTGGACGGTCGCCTGGGCCTGGGTACCTGGCAGGGCGTCTACCTCTGGGAGCACCGACGTCGCGGGCGGGCGCGAAGGGTGCTCATGCATCTGGGACGGTGAGCCGGGCACCATCGAAGGACCCTCAGCTCGCCTGAGCCAACCCGATCTGGGACAACAGGATGAGCATGGCCCGCTGGATGCCGCGAGGACCGTCGTCGTTTCGGAACCACTCGTCCAGCGAGTGGGCGTACCGACCCTCTCCTCCACCCCCGATGGTCATGGCCGGGACGCCCATGCTGATGGGGACGTTGGAGTCGGTGGAGGAGCGTCCGAGGTCGGGCTCCAGACCCATGGCCCGGGTCACCGCGGAGGCGCGCGCCACGAAGGGGTGGTCTGCGGCGATCTCCCCCGAGGGCCGATCGCCGATCATGTCCACCTCCACCGAGAGGGGCTCACCCTGCTGGCGGAGCCGGTTCTCCTCGGCCACCGCGCGCTGGATGGCTCCCTGGAGGATGGCGTCGATCTCGTTCAGCGTCTGAACGCCTTCGGAGCGCATGTCGATCTCCATCCAGGACTCGAAGGGGATGGAGTTCACCGAGGTCCCACCCCCGATGCGGCCCACGTTGTAGCTGGTGCGGTAGGCCGCTTCGCGCACGTAGGCGTCCGCTCCATCCTGGAAGTAGCGGATGGCCCGGCCCAGGGCATGGTGGGGATTCACGAGGCCGAAGGCGCCCCAGGAGTGCCCGCCGGGCCCCACGAAGGTGACCCGGTAGCGGTGGGATCCCAGCGCCTGGTGGGTGATGCCCGACGCCCCCGTCCCGTCGACGGAGATGAAGTAGTCGATGCGGGGTCCACCCTCGCGGAAGAGGTGCTTCATGCCGCGCAGGTCGCCCACACCCTCCTCGCCCACCGTCCCTACGAAGAGCACGTCGCCGGCGGTCTCGATGCCGGTCTCGTTCATGGCGCGAAGGATGGCGAGGATGGTGGCGAGGCCCCGGGTGTCGTCGGCGATGCCCGGGGCGAACAGGGTGTCGCCGCGCTGCTGGATGGAGACGTCGGTCCCCTCGGGAAAGACGGTGTCCAGGTGGCCGGAGATGGCGAGGACCTCGTCGCTGCCGGTGCCGCGACGGAGGCCGAGGACGTTCCCCTCCTCGTCGATCCACGCGCTGTCCACGCCGGCATCCTGAAGCATCTCCAGGAAGCGAAGGCCTCGCTCCTCCTCCATGAAGGGCGGCGCCGGGATCTGGGTCAGCTCCCGCAGGTCCTCCATGGTCCGGGCATCGGTATCCTCGATGTGCCGGATCGCCTCCTGGACGGCCGGGTCCTCCATGAGCCGGCTCACCTCTGCCGGATAGTCCTGGGCCTGGAGGGGACTGGAGAGAGCGAGGAGGAGTGCGGGGATGGCGAGGGGGAGTCGGCGCATGGATCGGGGGGTGGAGGGAGCGGATGGAGTTCGCATCGAGGCGGGTGTGGGTGAGACCCGTCAACGGGTCGATCGTTTCCTGCCGTTGGCCCTCCCCTCCCTGCCCTGCTGTCCAGCCCCCGTGGCGCCGACCCGGCCACCTGGAATACTCTTCCGGGACCCCTTCCCCCCCAGTGCTG